>CAIWHP010000280.1 GCA_903912445.1 uncultured Lentisphaerota bacterium | reverse complement strand
TGATCCGGGTGGCGCGACCGGCGATTCCTACGCCCTGCACTTCGCGGACAACGGGATTGATTTGCGACGCATGGCGGGTGAGGAGCACAGCCTGGGCGCCATCGACCTGTCGGAGCAACGGGCGGGATCGAAACGCACGCGTATCACCATCCTGGCCGACCGCAAGGCACGGCGCTTTACCCTCTTGCTCAACGGCCGCTTGACGCACGAGTTCCACGACGGGCAGGAGTTCAAGGGCCAGGGCGAACACATCGCTTTCATGAGCAATACCGCCCTCAGCCTGCGCCTCGTCCGCCTTACCGTTACGGCGTGGGATGGCCGGATACCCACGGCGGAGCGCGAGGCCGGCGGGGCTGCCGGGCGGGACCTGCTCACTTTGGCTAACGGCGATACCCTCGTCGGCGCCGCGCGCTCCATCGCGCAAGGCAAGGCCCACTTCGTGACCAACTATGGCACGCTGGAGGTGCCCTTGGGGAGTATCGCCAGCTTGCGCTTTGCCTGCCAGCGGGCCCCGACGAACGGAACGGTGCGCTGCTGTTTCAGCGAGCAAGCCGCCGTGACCATCGCTCTGGAAAAGATTGCGGGCGAAACCGTCACCGGCACGGCCGAGGGGATCGGGCCGCTCACCATGCCGCTCGGGGCTTTCCAACGGCTCGAATTCAATCCCGGCGTCCAGCGCACCAGCGACGACGCTGATGACGACCTGTGACAGGGGCCAAAGATGGTAACCCGACAGTTGTGGGTTGCTCCCATCCGTGCCAAATGCCATGATAATCTTATGGGCAAGACTGTCAGGCAGCGGATTCTGGTGGTGGACGACGATGAACTGACGCTGGTCGTCCTCGGCCTGGTTTTGAAACATTTCGGCTTCGAGGTCTTGAAAGCCGGCAGCGGCAGCGTGGCCGAGGCGGTGGTGGCAGCCGACGGCGCTTCCCTTGCCTTGGTGATCCTCGATATGAAGATGCCCGTGATGGATGGCGAACAGACGTTCGCGGTGCTGCGCAAGCTGCAACCCGACCTGCCCTTCCTCCTCTACTCCGGGCATGGCTCCGGCGAAGCCGTGGCGCGCCTGCTCCAGTCGAGTTGTTGCGCCTTTCTGCCTAAAACCTTTTCGATGGAGGAACTGCAGCGAGCTATTTTGGATCTGCTGGAGCAGCACCCGCGCAAAACCCACGGTTGAACTGGTGGCCACAAAGAGGGCCTGTCTATGCGTATTTTGATCGCCGAAGATGATGCGACGTCCCGCCTGTTGTTGACGGGCGTCCTGCAACGCTGGGGTTATGAGGTGAGCGCCGTTTGCGATGGCGCTGCGGCGCTCGCCGGACTGCAACAGCCCGGCGCTCCCCAATTGGTGATCCTGGACTGGATGATGCCCGGCTTGGAGGGCCCGGAAATTTGCCGCCGTCTGCGCGCGACACCGACCGACACGCCACCCTATCTCATTCTGTTGACGGCACAGGATAACAAGAAAAATGTTGTGGAGGGGTTGGGCGCCGGGGCCAATGACTATATCAGCAAACCCTTCGATATGGCGGAACTGCAGGCCCGTCTTGCCGTCGGTCGGCGGGTGCTCGACCTGCAACAGACCCTCGGCCAGCGCGTGCGCGATCTGCAAGCAGCCTTGACGCACATCAAAACCTTGCAGGGCATTCTTCCCATTTGCATGCACTGCCACAAAATCCGCAACGACCAGCAGAGTTGGGAGCGTTTGGAACGCTATATTTCTGAACACGCTGAGGTTCAGTTCTCCCACAGCATCTGTCCCGAGTGCCTGCTCAAGCACTATCCGGACGTCGCCGACGCGGTCAACGACGATTTGCGCCAAATCCCGATTTCAGCGGGTGGCACAAAGGCGGAGTGACCTGGGGGTGCGCGGCCAGCGACAACAAACCCGCTCCGCTATGAGCCCGGCGCGCAAACGGGTCAGAACGGCAACAATGTTTGTTTCGACGCGGACGGCGGGGCCAGGCGCAGCGCACCATCCTCTACGCGCAGCGGTTGCTCCGTGTAGGGGTGGAGCAGGGCGAGCAGTTCCTCCACGTGCGCTGCGGGCTTGAGCCACAGCGCCTCGGCCGCCTGCGGCAACATCGCGGGCATCCGGTCGTGGGCCGCTTTGACCGTGTCGTTGGCGGCGGTGGTGATGATGGTGAAGGCCCGCTGGTGCGTCTCCGGTTGCGCCATCCAGAGCCCGGCGAATGCGAACAGGCCCCCGCTGGGCAGCCGGAAATACAGCGCGCGCTTCTTGCCGTTCGGCAGTTTTTCCCACTCGAAGAAGCCGCTGGCCGGGATCAGGCAGCGCTGCTGGGCGAGCAGGTCGCGGAAGGTGGGCTTGTGGGTGAGCGATTCGGCGCGCGCGTTGATGAGCAGGACGCTGTGTCCGCTGTGGGCTTCCCAGGAGGGCTTGAGGCCCCAGCGCTGGGTTTCCAGTTTGCGTTCCATGGTGATGACCGCCGCGGTCTGGCTCGGGGCGATGACGCCCGGCGGCGCCTCGACGGCGAGCGCATCCTCCGCCGCAAAGCGCGCCACCAGTTCCTTCCGGCTCACCGTCACCATGTAACGTCCGCACATCGTAAACTCCTCGGCGCACTATGCCCGATTTCCCAAGGCTTGCCAGCCTCGAGTTGGGCGTGGGGAGCGCGCAGCCTTCCAAGCTTGGAAATTCGTCGCGCGTTCGCGGGTTTCTTTCCCGCGGCGAAACCATTATCATCGCGCGCCGCCGGCGGGACCGGCGCAGAGAAAGGCGTCGATGAACATGATGCAACCAAGGAAAGTGGTGCGCGGTTGGGTGGGTGGCATTCTTGTGGGGCTGGCTTTGCTGCCGGGCAGCGCCGTTGCGGGCGAGCCGGCGCTGGCGCGGCTGGGCGCGGCTGGCGGCGGGAAGATTTTGTTTTTAGGCAACAGCATCACGAGCCATGGCGCCAAACCATCCATCGGCTGGACGAACAACTGCGGCATGGCGGCGACCGCGCTGGACAAGGACTTTGTCCATCGCCTCACCGCGGCCGTCGCGGCGCAGCTCTCCAAGCAGCCGCAGATCATGGTTGCCAACATCGTGGACTTCGAGCGTGGCTATGCCGCCTATGACGCAACGATCAAAACGAAAGCGTTTACGGCGTTCAAAGCAGACCTGGTCATTCTCGCTATCGGTGAAAACGTGGCCACACCGACCAATGCCGCCGCCAAAGCGGCGTTCAAGGACGGGTTGGTGCGGCTGTTGACGGTGCTGAAGCAGGGTGGCGACCCGGTGATCTTCGTGCGGAGTTGTTTTTGGGCGCAGAAGGTCAAGGACGAGCTGCTGCAGCAGGCGAGCGCCGAAGCCGGCGCCATCTTCGTGGACATCGGCGCGCTGGCCAAGGACGAGGCCAACTACGCGCGGTCGGAGCGTAAGATCGCGCACGCCGGGGTCGCGAACCATCCGGGCGACCGGGGTATGCAGGCGATCGCCGACGCGCTGTTCGCCGCGCTCAAGAGCCAGAAATGAATTCGGAAGGTTTTGGAGTAGGTTCCCGCCATGCATGAGGTTTCCATCTGCCAGGGCCTGGTGAAAGTGGTGCTCGACGAGCTGACGCAGCGTGCCATCGGCGCGGGCCGGCTGAAGCGGGTGCGCGTGGTTGCCGGGCAGCTGCATCAGCTGGTGCCGGACTCGCTGACCTTCGCCTATGAGCTGCTGACGCGTGATACGCCCGCGGCAGGCTCGCAGCTCGACCTGCGCATGCCGCCGCTGCTGGCGCAGTGCCCCGGCTGCGGCTGGAACGGCGCGATCGAGCCGCCGGTCTTCCTCTGCGAAGCCTGCGGGGCGGGCGTGGAGATCACGGGCGGCGACGAACTGTTCGTCGAAGCACTGGAGATTGATGATTTATGAGCACGGCGCAGATCCATATTCATCGCGCGGTGATGGACGACAGCCTGCGGGAGGCTGCCGCCACGCGCGCATGGCTGGCGGAGCGCCGGCTGAAGATGTTCAACTTCATCGGCTCGCCCGGCGCGGGCAAGACGGCGCTGCTGGAGGCGCTGGCGGACGCGCTGGCCGGGCGGCTGAAATTTGCGGTGATCGAAGGCGACTGCGCCACGGCGCGGGACGCCGAGCGCGTGGCCGCGCGCGGCATCAGCGCCATCCAGATCGTCACCGGCGATGGCTGCCATCTGCCGGCGGCGGCGGTCCATCAGGCGCTCGCCGACCTGCCCGGCGGCATGGATTGCATCCTCGTCGAGAATGTCGGCAACCTGGTCTGCCCGGCGGCGTTCGATATCGGCGAGACGGCGAAGATCGCCGTGCTGAGCGTGACCGAGGGCGAGGACAAGCCGCTGAAATATCCGGGGCTGTTCCGCAAGGCCGGCGCGCTCGTGCTGACCAAGACGGACCTGCTGCCGCACCTGCGCTTCAATATGGACACCTGCCGCCAGGCGATCCGGCAGATCAACAGCGCGGCGCCGCTGTTCGAGCTTTCGGCCAAGACTGGCACGGGGGTGGCCGCGCTGGCTGACTGGCTGCAAGCCCAGACTAACCCCATCCTCCAGGCTTGATGCGGAGGTGGGACCTGGAATGGGCGCCGGTGAAATGAGGCTTTGGGTTGCAGATGGCGGATCAGCGCCATTGATGAGGAAAACGTTTCATCCGCATTCCTCAAATTCGCAATCCACAATCCACAATCATCAATTCTTCTCGTCCGCGCTTTGCGCTTGTGCCGTGGCGGGCGGCGTGTAGTAATTCGGGCGTGATCGTTTGCATGGATATCCAGGCGGGGGTGGCGCAGCGCGCCGGGGTGGGGCGCTATGTCCAAAAGCTCGTCGAGGAACTCGGCACGTGCGCGGCGCCATCCGACGAGCTGCGGCTGTTCTTCTTCGACTTCCAGTGCCAGGGCCTGCCGCTGGCCGCGCCGGGCGCCCGCCAGCGCGCGTGTCGCTGGCTGCCGGGCCGCTATGTGCAGGCCGCGTGGAAGCGGCTGCACTTTCCGCCGTTCAACTGGCTGGCCGGCGCCGCCGATGTCTATCACTTCCCCAACTTCATCGTCCCGCCGCTGACGCGCGGGAAGGCGGTGGTGACGATCCACGACGTCTCGTTCCTGCGTTTCCCCGAGGCCGCCGAGCCGCGCAACCTCGCCTACCTCACGGCGAAAATCCGCGACACGGTCGCGCGCGCCGATGCGATCATCACCGACTCCGCCTTCTCCGGCCGCGAGATCCAGGAACTGCTCGGCGTCCCGGCGGAGAAGATCCACCCGATCCTGCTCGGGCTGCCGACGGACTTCCGCCGGCCCACCCGCGAGGCGATCGCCGCCGCGCGCCGGCAGCTTGGGCTGGAGCGGCCCTACCTGCTGAGCGTCGGCACGCTGGAGCCGCGCAAGAATGTCCCGTTCCTGGTCGAGGCCTTCGAGCGGCTGGCCGGCTTCGACGGCGACCTGGTGATTGCCGGGATGAAGGGCTGGAAATACGAGCCGATCCTGGCGCGGATGCAAAGCTCGCCGCGCGCGGCGCGCATCCGGCACCTCGACTATGTGCCGGAGGAGCTGCTCGCGCCGCTCTATGCGGGCGCGGAGCTGTTCGTCTTTCCGTCGCTGTACGAGGGCTTCGGGTTCACGCCGCTGGAGGCGATGGCCTGCGGTACGCCGGCGCTGATCTCGGCGAACGGCTCGCTGCCGGAGGTCTGCGGCGGCGGTGCGGAAACGCTGCCCGTGCTCGATGCGGAGGCGTGGGCGCTGCGGATCGGCGCGCTGCTGGGAGAGAGCACAACGCGCGCGGCCCTGACCATCAAGGGCGCGCAACACATCGAAAAGTTCTCGTGGCAGGCCGCGGCCCGGCAGACGTGGGCGGTCTACCGCCAGGTGGGTGGTTGATCCGATGAAGATTGCGATCGATACGCGGTGGATCTTCCCGGAAATCTCCGGCATCGGGCTCTACACGCGCGAGCTGATCGCCGCGCTGGCGGAGTGCGACCGGGTCAACGAGTACCTGCTGCTCTTCGACCGGCCGGACTTGCAACAGCGCACGTGGGACGAGGCGCGGCTGGACGACAAGCCGAACTTTCGTGCCGCGCTGGTGCCGTGGCGGATTTTTTCGCCGGGCGGCCAGCTGGGCCTGCCGGGCTGGTTGCGGCGGCAGGGCGTGGACGTGTTTCATTCGCCGAACTACATGATCCCGTTCCGCGCCTTTCCGCGCCGCCGGCCGCACGCGATCCGGTGCGTCGTGACGATCCACGACCTGATCCCGCTGCTCTTTCCGCAGTACACGCCGCGCGCGCTCAAGACGCGGTTCCTGTTCCTGTTCCGGGCGATCCTGCGCGCGGTCGCGGCGCGTGCCGACGCGGTGCTGACCGTGAGCGAGGCCTCGCGCGCCGACATCCTGCGCCTGCTGGGCGCGCCGGCGGGCGATGCGCGCAACGTCGTGGCCATTCCCAATGGCGTTGCGCCGCAATTCAAGCCGGTCGCGCTCCCGGCCAATGCGCCTCGGCGCATCCTCTTCGTCGGCCGGTTCGATCCCTATAAGAATGTGATCGGCCTGCTGACGGCCTTCGACCTCCTGCGGCAGCAGTTGCCCGGTGGCGTGCGGCTGGTGATTGCGGGGACGCCCGACCCGCGTTATCCCCAGCCGCTCGCCTTCGCGCGGCAGCGCGGGCTGGAAAAAGATATCGAGTGGCTTGGCTATGTCAGCGGTCCGCAGCTCGTCGTCGCCTACCAGCAGGCCGACGTCTTCGTGCTGCCCTCGCGCTATGAAGGCTTCGGCCTGCCGGTGGTCGAGGCGATGGCGTGCGGCACGCCGGTGGTCTGCAGCGACGTCAGCTCGCTGCCGGAGGTCGCCGGCGGCGCCGCGCTGCTGATCACGCCCGACGACGCGGCCGGGATCGCGCAGGCCATCCGCCGCGTCCTCGAAGAACCGGGACTGGCGGCCGCGCTGCGTGCGAAAGGCCTGCAGCGTGCGAAGGATTTTTCGTGGCAGCGCGCTGCGCAGGCGACCTTGCGCGTCTATGAGCGCATCGGGGCGGAAGAAACCGGGGGACATGGCACCCCATGTGCTTCGAGGTAGGAAGGTAAAACAGGCTATGACCAAGAGTGAGGTTATTACAAAGTTGCTGCCGAAGCGCCGGGCGTGGCCTCAGGCCGCGGCGACGGCCTTTGCCCCGGCCAACATCGCGCTGTGCAAATACTGGGGCAAGCGCGATGCCGAACTCAACCTGCCGACGGCGGCCAGCCTCTCCATCTCGCTCGGCCGGCTCGGCAGCGAGGTCACGCTCGCGCCGCGTGCCGGTCACGACCGCTTCACGCTCAACGGAAAGCTCCTCGCGCCGGAATCGTCGTTTGCGCGCCGTGCGGCCGCGTTCCTCGACCTGTTCCGGCCCGCCAGGGAGTTTTGTTTCGAGGTGACGGCGACGAATACCATTCCGACGGCGGCCGGGCTGGCGTCGTCCGCGTCCGGTTTCGCCGCGTTGACCTTGGCGCTGAACGAACTGCTGGGCTGGCGGCTTGAGCGCCGGCAGCTTTCCATCCTCGCGCGGCTGGGCAGCGGCAGCGCGTGCCGCTCGCTGTTCGAGGGGTTCGTCGAATGGCACGCGGGTGAAAAGGCCAACGGCATGGATTCCTTTGCGGAGCCTCTGGCCGCGCGCTGGCCGGACCTGCGGGTCGGCTTGGTCGTGCTTTCCGACAAGGAGAAGCCGATCGGCTCGCGCGATGCCATGGCGCAGACCCGCGATACCTCGCCCCTCTATGCCGTCTGGCCGGAAACGGTCACCCGCGACCTGGTGGCACTCAAGGAGGCCATCCGGCGCCGCGATTTCACCCGGTTCGGCGAGGTCGCCGAGGGCAACGCCCTGGCGATGCACGCCACGATGCTGGCGGCGCGCCCCTCCATCCTCTATTGCCTGCCGGAGACCATCGAAGCCATCCACTCCGTCCACGCGCTGCGCGCCGAAGGCTGCGAGGTCTATTTCACGATGGACGCCGGCCCGAACCTCAAACTGCTCTTCCGCAAGCCCGACCTGCGCTCGATCGTCAAGGGCTTCCCCGAGGTGCGGGTCGTGTCCCCCTTCGCCACGTAAATCCATTGTGTTCTTGCTCGACGGGACCGCACTTTTCGTTTAAGAAATCTCCCGGCGGCATGGCAACTAATCCGGAAAAGGACCTTATGAAAAAATTGATCACAGCTTTGATGGCGGGGGCAGTGTGCGTGGTGGGCGTGGCGTCGGCGGCGACGCCTGCGGCACCCGCGGCGACCGGGGAGCCGGGCATCGGACTGACCCTCAAGGCCGGCTCGACCGGCTTCGGCGGCGACCTGACGTTCGGCATGACCGAGAACCTCAACATCCGCGCCGGCTTCAGCTACTTAACCTGGACGCAGAGGGGCGTCGGCGGCGACACCGACCAGAAGGATGTCACCTTGGACCTGTTGAATATCCCGGTCACGCTCGACTGGCATCCCATCACCGGCAATGGGTTCCGGATCTCGGCGGGCGTGATGTTCAACAACGATCGGGGCGAGCTCAGCGCCCCGGCCGGGCAGAGCGTCACGATCAACGACCACGACTACCGCGTGAGCTCCCTCAGCGGCAAGATTGATTTCAACCGCTTCGGCCCCTACATCGGCATCGGCTATGGCAACGCCGCCGACACCTCGGCGCGCTGGCATTTCGCCACCGAACTCGGCGTCGCCTACATCGGCTCGCCCAACGTCGCGCTCGAAGCCACGGCGCTCGATCCGGCGCAGCAAGGTGCGCTCAACAACGACATCGCCGCGCAGATCAACACGTATGAGGACGACGTCAAGCCCTTCAAATTCTATCCCGTCCTGACGATCGGCGTCTCCTACACCTTCTGACCGCGCACGTTTCCCAAGCCTTGGACGAGCGGGCGCGGGCTGTTCCAAGGCTTGGAAAAAAGGGGCGGTGCGTTTCCCCTTGGACTCAGCGTCCGCGCTTGACATGTGCGCGTGCCGCCTGAGAATGCACGCATGATTTCCTCTGCATCCTATGCCTCGCGCTTCACCGGCGCGGTCGAGTTCCGCGACACGTTCGCGCCGCGGCCGGGCATCAGCCACGTCCTGTTCGATTTCGATGGCACGCTCTCGCTCGTCCGCGAGGGCTGGCCGGATGTGATGGTGCCGATGTTCACCGAATATTTGCCGACGGTCGCCGGCGAAACCGAGGCGCAGCGTCGCCAGCTTGCGCTCGATGACATCATGCGGCTCAACGGCAAGCAGACGATCTACCAGATGATCCAGCTCGCCGAGCGCATCACGGAGCGCGGCGGCACGCCGCGCGAGCCGCTCTGGTACAAGCACGAATATCTGCGCCGCCTCGACGAGCGCATCGCCTCGCGCCTCACGGGCCTCAAGAGTGGCGCGCTCAAGCCCGATGAACTGCTGGTGCATGGTGCGCGCGGGCTGATGGAGGAATTGCGCCGCCGCAAGCTCTCGGTCTACCTCGCCAGCGGTACCGACGAACACTTCGTCAAGAACGAGGCCGCGCTGCTCGAAATGACGGAATTTTTCGACCCGCATATCTACGGCGCACAGGACGACTACAAGCGCTTTTCCAAAAAAATGGTCATCGAGCGGCTCCTGAAGGAGAACGCGATCCCCGGCGAAAAGCTGCTCGCGTTCGGCGATGGCTACGTCGAAATCCTGAATACGAAGGAAGTGGGCGGGCTCGCGGTCGCTGTCGCCAGCGACGAGGCCCACAACGGCTCCGGCAAGTTTGACGAGTGGAAACGACAGCGCCTGATCGGCGTCGGCGCCGACGTGGTCATCCCCGACTACCGCGATGCGCCGGCGCTGCTCGACCTCATTCTCGGAAAATGAACACGATCCCCCTCGATTTGCGGAAACTGCGCATCCGGCCGCTCGCCGAGCGCAAGAGCCTGACGCGCGCCGAACAGGTGCTCGTCGCCTCGGAGGCGCCCCTGCGCGCGTGCCCGCCGGCGGTGGTGCCGCTGGTCGCCGACTGCGCCCGGAAAATCCGCGCGGCCCGGCAGCGCGGCGCGAGCGTCATGCTGGTCTACGGCGCACACCTGCTGCGCAACGGCGCGGCGCTCCTGCTCGACCGCCTGATGGAGCGCGGCTGGCTGACACACCTGGCAACGAACGGCGCGGGGACAATCCACGACTGGGAATATGCGTGGCTCGGCGCGAGCACGGAGAGCGTGCGGGAAAATGTTGCGACCGGTTCCTTCGGCACGTGGGACGAGACCGCGACGAACATCCACCGCGCGCTGCTGGCCGGCGCGCTTGACGGGCTCGGCTATGGCCGCGCGCTCGGCCGCTACATCGCCGAGGACGGCGCGACGCTGCCGGCGCCCGCCGAGCTCGCGCGCGCCATCGCCGCCGAGCCGGGGCATCCGCTGACCGCGGCGCGCGCCGATCTGCTCCAGGCGATGCTTGGGCAGCACTGGCCCGCGGGCCGCGTGGACGTGGCGCACCGCTGGCAGCAGGCTTCGATCCTCGCGTCGGCATGGCGGCGCGGCGTGGCCATGACGGTGCACCCGGGCATCGGCTACGACATCATCACGAACCATCCGGTGTTCAGCGGCAGCGCCATCGGGCGCGCGGGCGAGCTGGATTTCAAGCTGTTCGCCGGCTCGGTCGCGGGCCTCGAAGGCGGTGTCGTGCTTTCGGTGGGCTCGGCCATCATGGGGCCGCAGGTGTTCGAGAAGGCGCTGAGCTGTGTGAACAACCTGCGGCTGCAGGAGGGGCAGGGGGTCGTCAGCGGCCACTCGATTTATGTGGTGGATCTGCAGGACGGCGGCGGCTGGGACTGGACACAGGGCGAGCCGCCGAAGACCAATCCGGCCTACTACCTCCGCTTCTGCAAGAGCTACGCCCGCATGGGCGGCGCGATGCGTTACGCGCAGTGCGACAACCTTGCGTTCATCCAGCATCTTTTTCACGAGTTGCAGGGCCCATGACACCGGAACGTTTCCAGGCCATCACGGCGCGCTATCCGGCGCTGAAGATCGCCATCGTCGGCGATTTCTGCCTCGACCGCTACCTGGAGATCGATCCGGCGCGCGCCGAAATGTCCATCGAAACCAACCTGCCGGTCCACCATGTCACCCGGGTGCGCGCCCAGCCCGGCGCGGCGGGGACGATTCTGTGCAACGTCGCCGCGCTCGGCGCGGGCGCAATCTATCCCGTCGGTTTTTGTGGCGAAGACGGCGAAGGCTTTGAGCTGGGCCGCGCGCTGGCCGCGCTGCCGGGGGTGCGGCTCGACCATTTCATCACCACGCCGCTGCGCCGCACCTTCACCTACTGCAAGCCGCTCGTCGTCGAGCCGGGCCGGCCGCCGCGCGAGTTGAACCGGCTCGACAGCAAGAACTGGACGCCGACCCCGGCGCCGGTCGCCGCGGCGCTCGCCGCCGCCACCCGTGCACTGTTGGCGCGCGTCGATGCGGTGGTCGTGATGGATCAGGTGGATGTGGCCGAGACCGGCGTCGTGACCCAGACCTTGCTGGGCGCGTTGGAGCAGGCACCCCAAGGCCGGCAGGTGCCCGTCATCGCCGACTCGCGCCGCGGGCTGCGCGGCTTCCCGCCGGTGATCTTCAAGATGAACGCCGCCGAGTTGGTCGCGCTCACCGGCGCGCAGGGTGTGCTGACCATGGAGCGGGTGGGAGCGGCGGCGGCACAACTGGCGCGGCAGAACCAACGCGTCGTCTTTGTCACCCTGGCCGAGCGCGGGCTGGTCGGCGCAGCGCCCGATGGCAGCGTCGAGCATGTCGGCGCGCTGCCGCTGCGCGGGCCGATCGATATCGTCGGCGCAGGCGACTCGGTGACGGCGAACCTGGCGCTCGCGCTCGCCGCCGGCGCCGGCGTGCGCGAGGCGCTCGAACTGGCGGCGCTTGCCTCGTCCCTCGTCATTCACCAGCTCGGCACCACCGGCACCGCGAGCGTCGCCCAGATGCAGGCGCTGCTGCCGGCACTGGCTCATGTCCGCTGACGGCGGGGCTGGCGTAGATGCAGGATGCAGAGATGGGGAACGGAATATGAACATGCAGCACGTCTTGTTTTGTGCCTGTGTCCTGGGGACGGCGAGCTTGGCCGCGGAGCCCGCCCCGCCGCCGCCCAAGTGGCTGGGCGAGGTCACCCGCGTGGCCTACACCGACCTGGGCAATGCGCGGTTTGCGGGCGACTGGCCGGACAAGGTGATTGCCGACGCAGCGGCGGCCGGCGTGCAGATGTTCTTCTCGCGCGTTCACAATGGCTCTGACTGGGAAGGCCTGGCGTGGAAGAGCGACTTTGGCCCGATGGAACCGAAGATGGGCGGCCGCGATTGCACGCGCGAACTCGTCGAACTCTGCCACAAGCATCGCATCCGCTATCTCGCCTATTACTGGGCACAGCGCGAGCACGCCTCGGTGGCGGAGGCGCATCCCGACTGGTGCGGCGTCAGCGCGCGCGGCAAGCTGACGCGCTATTTTTGCATCAACACTCCGTACCGCCAGCTGGTGCGCAACCGCATCGTCGAGCTGGTGGCGAAGGTAGGCGTGGACGGCATCTTCTTCGACATGTTCCATGCCCGTCCCGACGAGTGCTACTGCGCGTGTTGCAAGGCGCAGTTCAAACAATTGACCGGGCACGACGCGCCGACCGTGGAGAATTTCGAGAACCCCGTCTGGCGCCAGTGGGTGGAGTTTCGCTATCGCAGCATCGAGGACGCGATGCTGGAGTTCAACCGCGCGATCAAGGCGGCGAATCCCGAGGCGGCGCTCGTGGTCAACACGTGGAACGCGTGGGTCTATCAGCATGCGCTCAAGGCCCGCAATTCGATCCGTGTGATCGAAAACGTGGATGGCATCCTGGAGGAGACCGGCTGGTACGACACGGTGGACCCGTCGTTTTGCGCGTTCCCGACGCTCTACAATTTCATGAGCTGGCATCTTGCGGGGCTCGCGAAGGAGAAGCCGGCGTTCATGTGGGCGCGCGGCGCCGTCGCGCGGCTGCCGATCGGCTACACCGAGTCGCTGACGCGGCAGATGGTCATGCTCGCCAACGGCTCCGTGCCCGCGCAATCGGTGCCGGGTCGCGAGGTGATGAAGCGGTATATGGCCGACCTGGCGGAGCGTGAAAAATTTGTCCGCGGCAGCCGGCCGCTGCGCTGGTGCGGCCTGCTGGTGTCGGAGAAAACGGAAATGTGGTACGGGCGCAACGAGCCGCAGGAACGCTACATCAAGGGCATCTACGGCGCCTACCAGCTCCTGTTGGAGCGGCATCTCCCGGTGGTGCTGGTCACCGACCGCGACCTGGAGCGCGGCGACCTCCCGGGCCTGGCGGTGCTGGTGGCGCCCAACGCGGCGGCGCTCTCGGAAAAGGAATGCGAAAATCTCCGCAAGTTCGTGCGCGGCGGCGGCGGGCTGGTCGCCACCTATGAAACGGCGATGTACGACGAGGAGGGGCAGCCGCTGGCGGATTTCCGGCTGGGGGATCTGCTCAACGCACACAAGGTCGGCGAGTTTGATGCGCGCGCCATCCGCGTCGGCTGGGATCCGCTCAAAATCCATTACGCCAACTGGTACGTGCCCGCCAAACACCGCTGGGCCACCGGTGCCGTGCGCGTCGCCATGGAGCGGAGTGGCGTATCGGATCCGACGGGCACTGTGCATACCAGCCTGCAATTGGTCGGCCGCCTGCTGGCGGTGGAGCCCGTGCAGGGCAAGCGCAGCGACCTGCGGGTGAGCACCTCGCACTACAGCGAGCAGTTGAAGAGCGTGGTGAGCACCAATCATCCCGGCGTGGTGGAAAACAAGTTCGGCGCCGGCAAGGTCCTCTACTTCCCGGCCGATTTGACGTGGTCCTATTTCCGCCTGGGTGATCCGCACGTGGGCGGTTTGCTGGAACAGGCGATCCGCGAAGCGGCCGGGCAGCCGCCGCCGGTGGAAGTCGCCGCGCCCAGCATCGTGCAGGCGACGCCCTTTGTGCAGGGCCGGCGGGTGGTGGTCCATCTGCTGAACGATATTTCGTCGCTCGGCCGTTCGCAAAATGTGAAGGGCGAGTCGCTGCGCGAGCGCACCGAAGTGATCCCGATCCATGACATCGCGGTGACCTTCCGCGATCCGCGCCTGAAGCGCTTCACCCTGGTTCCGGGCGGCGCCGCCTTGCCGGCCGAGCAGACTCCGGAAGGGACGCGGGTGCGGCTGCCGCCGCTGCCAATCCATGCCATGGTGGTGGCGGAGGAACCGTGAGCGCGGTGCGGTAGGCCCGGGTTTAGCGCAAGGCCAGATAATATAATTGCCTGAGCAATATAATTCCTTGACAGCGGGTGGGGCGGTGCGGATGATGCCGCGTAACAAACGAGGCGCGCATGAAAGCATTGGTCAAACGGGAAGCGAAGCAGGGGCTGTGGCTGGAAGAGGTGCCGGCGCCGGAAGTGGGCATCAACGATGTGCTCATCAAGGTGCAGAAGACCTCGATCTGCGGCACCGACGTACACATCTACAATTGGGACGCCTGGTCGCAGAAAACGATCAAGGTGCCGATGGTCATCGGCCATGAATTCGCCGGCACCGTGGCCGGGTTCGGGGCGAACGTCGCCGATGTGAAAATCGGCGACGTGGTCAGCGGCGAGGGCCACATCGTCTGCGGGCGCTGCCGCAACTGCCTGGCCGGCCGGCGGCATCTGTGCGCGCACACGATCGGGCTGGGCGTCAACCGGACCGGTTCGTTCGCGGAGTACGTCAGCATCCCGATGACGAATGTCTGGCATGCGGACCCGAAGATCCCGATGGAGGTGCTCTCGTCGTTCGATCCGTTCGGCAACGCGGCCCACACGGCGCTCTCGTTCAAGGTCCTGGGCGAGGATGTCCTGATCACCGGCGCCGGGCCGATCGGCCTGATGGCGGCGGCGATCGTGCGCCACGCCGGGGCGCGCCATGTGGTCATCACCGACGTCAATCCCTACCGCCTCGCGCTGGCGCAGAAGCTGGGCGCGACGCTCGCGGTCAACGTCAAGGAGCGCAATCTGCGCGAGGTCCAAAAGGAACTCGGGATGACCGAGGGCTTCGACATCGGCCTCGAGATGTCCGGCAACCCGGCGGCTTTCCGCGACATGATCGACAACATGTGCCACGGCGGGAAGATCGCGATGCTCGGCATCCCCTCGGAACAGGTGACGATCGACTGGAACAAGGTCATCTTCAACATGCTGACGATCAAGGGGATCTACGGCCGCGAGATGTACGAGACGTGGTACATGATGACCGCGATGCTGCAATCCGGCTTGGACATCGCGCCGGTGATCACGCACCGCTTCCACTACACTGAGTTTGAAAAGGGCTTTGAGGCGATGCGCTCGGGCAACTCCGGCAAGGTCGTGCTGGATTGGACGGTGTGACCATGCTGGGCAAGTTCAAGGACATCCTCGACGTGCGGTTGGCCGAGATCCGCTCGGCCGGCCAGTTCAAGGAGGAGCGCGTGCTGGCCGGTGCGCAGGCGGCGCACATCCGCCTGCAGGACGGGCGCGAGGTGATCAACCTCTGCGCCAACAACTACCTCGGCCTCGCCAACCATCCCGACGTGATCGCGGCGGCGAAGGCGGGCCTCGACCAGTGGGGCTACGGCCTGTCGTCGGTGCGTTTCATTTGCGGCACACAGGCCCTGCACAAGCAGCTGGAGCAGAAGCTCGCGGAGTTTCTCGGCACCGAGGACACGCTTCTTTACTCATCGTGCTTCGACGCCAACGGCGGCCTGTTCGAGACGCTGCTTGGCGAGGAGGACGCGGTCATCAGCGACGAGTTGAACCACGCCAGCATCATCGACGGCGTCCGCCTCTGCAGGGCGCAGCGCTTCCGCTATCGCAACGCCGACATGGCCGACCTCGAGGCGCAGCTCAAGGCCGCCGCCGGCTGTCGCGTGCGCCTGATTGCGACCGACGGGGTCTTCAGCATGGATGGCACGATTGCGCCGCTGCACGAAATCTGCGACCTCGCGGAAAAATATGACGCGCTGGTGATGGTTGACGATTCCCACGCCGTCGGGTTCCTGGGTGCGCGTGGACGCGGCTCGCATGAATTTCGCGGCGTCATGGGCCGCGTGGATATCCTGACCGGCACGCTCGGCAAGGCGCTCGGCGGCGCGAGTGGCGGCTACACCAGCGGCCGGCGCGAGATCATCGCGCTGCTGCGCCAGCGCTCGCGGCCCTATCTGTTTTCCAATACGCTCGCGCCATCCATCGCGGCGGCGTCGCTCAAGGTGCTGGAGCTGCTGGAGCGCTCGACCGGGTGGCGCGACCGCCTGATGGCCAACACGCAGTATTTTCGCGCCGGGCTCGCCGCGGCGGGCTTCGCCATCCCGGCGGGCGAGCACCCGATCGTGCCGCTCATGCTCGGTGACGCCGCGCTTGCGCAACGCATGGCGGCCAAGCTGTTGGACCACGGCATCTACGTCATCGGCTTCTTCTTCCCCGTCGTGCCCCAGGGCAAGGCGCGCATCCGCACGCAGGTTTCCGCCGCGCATTCGCGCGAGGATTTGGACCAAGCCATCGCCGCCTTCAGCACGGTGCGCCGC
The DNA here is from genome assembly GCA_903912445.1 of uncultured Lentisphaerota bacterium. Taxonomy (GTDB): domain Bacteria; phylum Verrucomicrobiota; class Kiritimatiellia; order CAIQIC01; family CAIQIC01; genus DP16D-bin41. The sequence goes on along the minus strand of CAIWHP010000280.1, from coordinate 1,016 downwards.
GAACTCCAATGAACAACCTCAAGCGTTTTTTCCGCACGGGCCGCCCCCTGCCGGCTTGTTCGGCAGGCGGAGGAGTTTTGAAGACAGCGCACGCGAGCCTAAGCAGACCAGCATCGGCGGGGCCCGCCCGCTGGGGGCGTAGACCCTTTGGACGCACCTCTTTTCCCATGCTGGGAATGCTGGCGGTGCTGTTTTTCCAAGCCTTGGAAAGCGCCGGCGCCCAGCCCGCTGATAAGCAGCTGATCCTTGAAAATAAATTCCTGCGGCGCGTGATTACGGTCGAGGGCGGCATGGTCACCACAGAGATCCTCAATAAGCGCAGCGGCGCTGTTGTGAGGCTGGCGAACGCGCCTGAATTCCGGCTACGGTTTTCGCTGGGCACGGCCAAGCCGGAGACGGCGTTCACGCTGACGGCGGTGGATTTCAAAGTTGTTGCCACAACGCCGGGGAAGGAAACTCTGGTGTTTCAACTGGAGAACGCCGTGCATCAAGTGCGCGTCGAGGTGTGCTACGAATTGAAGCCCGATGATTTTTATCTGCGCAAGCGCCTGACGATCACGAGCGCGCAGCCGGTGACGCTGGAGCGGATTGATGTGGAAGCACTGGAGATGGCGGATGCGTGGCAGCCGTACACGACGCGCGACATCACGGCGAACGCGCCGGGCCAGTGGAGTCCGGGACTCGGTCAGCCGCTCTACGCCTCGAACAGCGCGACGTTCTGGGGTATCGAATTTCCTGCGGCGGATAATCAGGTGAAGAGCGGCGCGCTTTCCGCCGGTTATTTGTATGGCCGCGAACTCAAGGCGGGACAACCGTACCAGACGTACGTCGCGGTCATGGGCGTGAGCGATGATGCCGCCTTCATCAAGGATGCGTTCATGGAATACATCGACCGCATCCGGATCCGTCCGCTGCGGCTGGAGGTGCAGTACAACTCGTGGTTCGATTATGGCGGCGCCGTGAAGCAGGAGACGTTCGCGAACAGCGTCGCGAAGATTCATCACGAGCTGGTCGAG
>CAIWHP010000279.1 GCA_903912445.1 uncultured Lentisphaerota bacterium | reverse complement strand
GTCCACAGCACCGCCGCCAAACCCGCGATCATGAGCCTGTGCAGTTTCATTTTCTTCTCCCGCCCGGAAGACCGGCTGAATTTTGAACGCCAGCATGCTAGCGGATGGCGGGGGTTGTGTCTTGCTATTTTACCCGGCGGTGGATATTGAACATTTATGCCGCAGCTGCCTCCACGGCCGCCGCTCTACCGCCAGGGCGGGCGGGTGTACCGCATCGACTCGTGCGCGCCGCAGCGCGCGGCGGTTGCGGCGGGCAAGATCAAGTTCCACGCGCTGACCCACGGCCATTATCCCGGCGCGCGGCTGGCCCCGGCCGTGCTGCCCGGCGTCACCAGCCTCGGCCACTGGGATGCGTGGGGCGCGCAAGACTGGGGGCTCGAGGACCACCGCAACGAGGGCATCGAGATCGTTTTCCTGGAAACCGGCCGGATGCCGTTCGTTGTGGACGGCCGCACCTTCGCGTTGCAGCCCGGCGACCTGACGATCACGCGTCCGTGGCAGCTGCACCGGCTCGGCGACCCCCATATCGGCCCCGGCCGCCTGCACTGGCTGATTCTGGACGTGGGCGTGCGCCGGCCGAGCCAGAGCTGGCGCTGGCCGTCCTGGCTCGTGCTGGAGCCCGCCGACCTGCTGGAGCTGACCGACAAGCTGCGGCTCAACGAGCACCCCGTCTGGCGCAGCACGCCGGAGCTGGCGCACAGCTTTGCCGAGCTCGCCGGCTGTGTCGAGCGGCACGGCCGGGCGCGCATCGTCTCGTGCCTCACGGTCCACCTGAACCATCTGCTGCTGAATCTGCTCACGGCGCTGCGCGCGCAATGCCGGCGCGCCGACGCCAAGCTCATCACGCGCCGGCGCACGGTGGATTTGTTCCTCAGGGACCTGGCCGGCCATCCGGCGAACCTCGCCGAGCCGTGGTCGGTGGACGCGCTGGCCGCCCACTGCGGCATGGGCGTGACGCAATTCGCGGAGCACTGCCGCAGCCTGACCAACCTCAACCCGATCCAATACCTCATCCGCTGTCGCCTTGAATATGCCGCGCAGCGCCTGCGCGCGGAGCCCCGGCGCGCCGTCACCGCGATCGCGCTCGACTGCGGCTTCCGGTCCAGCCAGTATTTCGCCACCGCCTTCCGCCGGCGCTTTGGCTGTGCGCCGCTGGCCTGGCGCCGCGCGCCACAACGGGGTGTGAAATGAGCGCAGCCGCAACTTGAATGGAGAAACACATGAACATGAAGAAAATGATGCTGGCGACGTTGTGCCTGACGTCGGCTGCGCTCGCGGGGCCGGAGGCGGTCAAGCGCTCGGTGTGGCAGGGCTTTGAGAAGCTGGACTTCGCGGTGGCGGGCCGCGCCGCGCTGCTGGTCGTGCCGCGGGCCGCCGCGCCGGGCAAGCCGTGGATCTGGCGGACGGAATTTTTCGGGCACGAGCCGCAGGGCGATGCCGCCCTGCTCAGCAATGGTTGGCACGTGGCCTATGTCAATGTGCAGAACCTCTACGGCGCGCCGGTCGCGCTCGATGCGATGGATAAATTCTACGCGCACCTCCGCCAGGCGTACGGGCTCAACGCCAAAACCGTGCTGGAAGGTTTCAGCCGCGGCGGCCTGTTCGCCTTCAACTGGGCGGCGCGGCACCCGGACCGGGTCGCCTCGCTCTATGGCGATGCGCCTGTCTGCGACTTCAAGAGTTGGCCCGGCGGCAAGGGCAAGGGCAAAGGCTCGGCCGGCGACTGGAAGCGGCTCAAAGAGGTCTATGGCTTCACCGAGGAGCAGGCGCTCGCTTACAAACTCAATCCGGTGGACAACCTCGCGCCGTTGGCAGCGGCGAAGCTTCCGATCCTGTGCGTCTGCGGCGCGGCCGACAAGGTGGTGCCGATCGAGGAGAACACCAGCCTCGTCGAGCAGCGCTACAAGGCGCTCGGCGGCACCATCCTGGTCATCGCCAAGCCCGGCTGCGACCACCATCCCCACAGCCTCAAGGACCCGACCCCGATCGTGGAGTTTGTGCTCAAGCATGCTCCGGCAGCGGGCCAGCCGGGCACCTGAAGCCGGCGTAAGCGCGTAATTCGCCGGGCATGGAGGGTGACGGTGTGGACAAAAATTTGCAGAGACGCTAGCATGTGCTTAGTGGAATTATGAAAGGCAACACGCCATGAGAAAGGACCAACGGGGTTTTCCTTCCCGCTTCGGAAGCCCTGCCGCTGCTTTTTGGGCCGGCTGCTTTTCAAGTCGTCCGTTTGCCTGGGCACGCGTTTCCAAATCCGCCACCTTGCCGCACGGAGGGGTGCATGGCGCTTGATATTCGCACGCTGATCTTCGTCCTGGGCCTCACCCATGTGATCCAGGTGCTGGTTTTTGCGCACCAATACCGGGTCAATAAAAGCTATCCGGGGGTGGGGTGGTGGTTGCTGTGGAGCGCGGTGGAGATCTTCAGCTTTGCCTGCATGCTCCTGCGCGGCCTCCCCAACGCGCCCATGTTCCTGATCTTTGCCCAGAACCTGCTGCTCGTTGCCGGCACGGTTTTTCTCTACATCGGCATCCTGCGCTTTCTGGGCAAGCAGGTGTGGCGCCGCCTGCTCGTTGGCCTCTCGGCCCTGTTCGCCGCGGCGCTCCTTTATTTTCTCTATGGCGTCAACTCCTTTGCCGTCCGGGGTCTCCTCATCTCCGGGGCCTTGGCCCTGGTCGCCTTTGTTTCCGCGCAGGCGCTCCTGACGGGTCGGCAGCGTGCCTGCGCGGCCTCGGCCTATTTTCTGGCCGCGGTGTTCATCGTGCATGGGGCCGTTTTTGTTTACCGCGCCCTGCGGATCCTGGCGGGCACCCCGGTGGATGACTTTTATGCTCCCTCCCCGTTTAATGTCGCCGCCTTCCTGGATGCCGTCCTCGTCGCCCTCCTGTGGACGTTCGGCCTGATCATGATGCTCAACCAGCGCTCGCAGGCTGAACTGAACGAGGCCAAGCACGAGGTCGAGACGCTGTTCGGCGCCAGCCCGGATTCCGTTTTGATCACGCGCCTGGACGATGGCCGGATCGTGCGCTGCAACGATGGCTTTCTGGCGCTGTCCGGCTAAACCCGGGACGATGTAATGGGAAAATCATCACAGGATATCCATCTGTGGCGCAATCCCTCCGACCGTCAGGGTGTCATCAACGAACTTCGCGAGAAAGGCAGCTGTGCCAATCTGGAAGCCCCCTTCGTCCGTAAAGATGGCCGCGAAATATGGGGGCTGCTGTCGGCCAAGGTGATTGAATTGCAGACCGGTCCGCACATCATCAGCGTCACGCATGACATTACCCGCCGCCGCCAGGCCGAGGCGGAGAAGGCGGAGCTCGAAACCCGAAACCAGCAGCTCCAGAAATCGGAAAGCCTGGGCCGGATGGCCGGGGCCATCGCCCATCACTTCAACAACAAGTTACAGGTGGTGACGGGGAACCTGGAGATGGCCCTGGGAGCCGGCGGCCCGGAGCCCGCGACCACCGAATCCCTGGCTGCGGCTTTGCAATCGGCCCGCGAAGCCGCGGAGGTGAGCGGCCTGCTGTTGACCTATCTCGGCCGGTCCAGCAGCGAGCAGGAACGGGTGGCGCTTTCCGAATTCTGCCGGAAAAGCCTGCCCCTTCTCCGGGTCACTGCCGCCCTGCCGGACGACATGGTCCTGGAGAGCGTTTTCGAGGCGCCGGGTCCGGTCGTCAAAGGCAACGTGAACCAGTTGCAACAGCTCTTGACCCAGTTGGTGACCAACGCCTGCGAAGCCTGCAAGGCCAACCAAGGCTGCGTGCGCGTGGCCGTCAAAACCGTGACCCCGGCGGAGATCACGCTCCAGCACACCTACCCGGTCGAATGGCGCCCGCTGGCCCAGTCGTATGCCTGCCTTGAGGTGGTGGACACGGGTTGCGGCATTGCGGAGCAGAATCTCAAGATGATTTTCGACCCCTTCTACTCCACCAAGTTCATCGGCCGGGGGTTGGGGCTGTCGGTCGTGCTCGGGTTGGTGCGCATCCACGAAGGCGCCATCACCGTGACCAGCGCGCCTGGCCGGGGCAGCGCCTTCCGGGTCTACTTCCCGGTGATCGCGCAGCTGGCCACCCACCCACCCGCGGAGTTGCACAGCGCGGTGACGGCCGGCCCGGCCCAGGGCGTCGTGCTGCTGGTCGAGGACGAGGCCGATGTGCGCATCCTGGCGGAGAAGATGCTCGCGCGGTTGGGCTATACGGTGCTGGCTGCCCAGGATGGCGTCGAAGCCCTCGACCTGTTCCGCAAGCATCGGCAGGACATCCAGTGCGTCCTGTCCGATCTGACCATGCCGCGGCTGAACGGATGGGACACGCTCACCGCGCTCCGGCAGCTCCGGCCGGAGCTGCCGGTGGTGCTCGTCAGCGGCTATGATGAGGCCAGCGTGATGGCGGGTGAACATCCGGAACAGCCCCAGGCCTTCGTCAGCAAGCCCTATACGCTTAAGGCCCTGCGCGAGGCGATCGCCATCGCCTTGGCCGCGCCAGCCAGCGCCCGGGACGCGCGCAGGGAAGACACAGCGGAAAGGGGCGAAGAAAGCCGGAAGACTTGAACGGAAGCTGACGGAGACAACGCCTGCCGGCGTTGCCTCCGCAGGGGGGCGTGAAACGGTTCAGCTCACTTCTTGCAGCCGGATTCGATCTTGACCGGGCCGCCTGCCAGTATTTCCTTCTTGGCCTTGAGGTACTCTTCTTCCGAAAGCGCGCCCTTATCCTTCGCGTCCTTGAGGTCAACCAGTTCCTTTCCGATGGTCGTGTTGCGGGTGTAGTTCATCATCCCGCGGTTGAACATCGCGCATCCGGAAAGCCCGGCCGCCAGCAGGGCGGCCGCCATCAATATCCATGCTCCATGCTTCATGCTGCACCTCGCTTTTGTGGTGGTTCCGGCTGGCGCCCATGCCAGCCCGCATCCGGCGCCAGCATAGAGGGTGAGGGTGGTGTGGGCAAGGACTGAGCGCAGGTTGTGCCCCGCCAAGCCCGCGGGCTCACCAGATCGAGTCGGCGTCCTTCGCAAACTGTGGCGACCGCTTGGAAATGGTGTTGGGATAGCGGTCCGCCAGCATCCGCAGCCATGCCTCCATCACCGCCGGCGAGGTGGCGGTGAATTCGACGCCGACGAAGCGCTTTTGCTGGTCGGCGGAAGGCTTGCACCAGCGGATCCGGCCAAAATGTTGAAAGATGGCGGGCGGATTTTCCAGCACGATGACCAGTTCGACCGTCGCGTCCGGCGGCAGGTCCTCGCCTAGCACCAGGCGCATGCCGCCCGCGGAGAAGTCGGAGGTGAGCCCATAACGGGGCGGACCATAGCGGTGCGCGGGGTCGTCGTGCTTCAGCACCTTGGTCACCACATGGCAGCGCGTATACACCCGTCCGCTTTTCCGCATCTCGCGCATTACAGCTGCCCCCCGGCTGGTTTCATTGCGGCAGTCTACGCTGCCCATGGATAATGACAAGGGCGGGCTTGGCCAGGCAGGGCTTCAGCACCCGGCCGCAGGCGGGTGGGCGGCCCGGCGGATGGCGGCGATCAGCTGCGCCGCGGGACTGCTCTTGGATAGGTAATCACAAGCGCCGGCGGCGCGCATGGCGTTGGCGCGTTCCTCTTCCTCGAACATCGAGAGGCCCAATACGCGAATCTGCGGGAATTGGGCGCGGATGCGCCGTGTGGCCTCCATCCCGTCCATTCCCTTCATATTGATGTCCATCGTCACGATATCGACGGGCAGTTGCTCCAGCAGCGCGAGGGCCGCCTCGCCGCTGGCCGCCTCGCCCACCGCTTGGATGTCACCGGTTCCGTTCAGGAGTTGGGCAAAGGCCTGGCGGACCAGGTTGTGGTCGTCCACGATCAGCACCCGGATTTTCCGCGCCGCGCCTGTCCGGACCTGGCCGGCCCGGCGAGGTTTCGCGGTGCCGGGGCCTTTCTTTTCCTTGCGGACCGCCAACGCCTTGGGGGTGGCGGCTTTCGCCAGCGTGCGGGGTGCATGCAAGCTGAACCGGCTGCCTTTGCCCACCACGCTTTCGATCTCCATGCGCCCGCCCAACAAGTCCAGGCGGTCGCGAATCCCCAGCAGGCCAAAACTGGTGGAGTTGGCGGCGCGTTTGGCCAGATGCGTGGGATCGAAACCCACGCCCCGGTCGGCCACGATGATGCGAAACATGCCTTTATCCTGGGCGATTTCGATGGTAGCGGTTTTAACCTGGGCATGTTTGACGACGTTAAGCAGCAGCTCCCGCGTCACCTGGAACAGCAAGGCCGCCACATCCTCCTGCTGTGGCGTACCCCGCCCATGGACGGCGAAGCTTACGCTCAAGCCGTGGTTGGTCTCCATCCAGGAGGCCAACCATTCCAGGGCCGGCACCAGTCCGCCGATCTGCAGAATCGGCGGGCTGAGTTCCACGCTCAGGAGGCGGGAGCGCTTGACGGCCTGGGCCAGCAGGCCCTCCACCTGGGCGACGACGTGCTGCGTCTGCTGCTGCTTGATCTGAGAAAGTCCGTTGAGGTTGAAGCGGGCGGCAATCAGGAGTTGCTGGAGATCGTCATGGAGGATGCCGGCGATGCGCTTGCGCTCCCGTTGTTCCGCCAGGGTCACTTCCGAAGCCAGTGCGCGAATTTGTTCGGTGCGCTCTTGGACCTTGCTCTCCAAGGCTGCGTTGGCCTGCTGGAGCTTGAGCTCGGCCAGTTTGCGGGCGGTGATATCGCTGGAAAAAACCGCCACCGCCACCACCCGGCCGTTCTCCTCCACCACCGGGTACAGATTGTTGTCGAAGTAATGCCCCCCCTTTTCATCTTCGAAGCGCAAGGCCTGGCCGGAGCGGACGACCGTGTTCAAATGCGCCTGCCGGGATCGGCCCAAGGTGGCGTCCAATAAGCCGGGAGCAAAGGCGCCGAGCAGTTCGGCGGGCGGTTTGCCGATCCGGTGCGACATCGCCTGGTTGAGCGTGAGAATCAGGCCTTCTGGGTCCAGCAGCATGATCGGCTCGGTCGAGGCGTTCAGCAACGCCGTCAGCCGGCGCTCGTTGGCCCGCGAAGCATTCTCCAACTGCTTGAGTTCCGTGACATCGCGCACAATCCCGACATGATAGAGCGGGGCCCCCGCGGCGTCGGTAATCACCTTGCCGCTATCGGCAAACCAACGATAGGTGCCGTCTTTGTGCCGGAAGCGATATTCAATGGTGCCATGGATGGGCTCGCCGGCCAGGCTGCGCTGCACACGGGTCTGCACGGGCTGTCGATCATCCGGATGGAAATGTTCTTGAACAGTCGCAAAACTCATCCGGGAAAACTCGGCCACTGTGTAGCCGGAGATGGTCTCGATCGAGGGGCTCAAGTAGTCGTACTCGTCCCGCTTGAGGTCGCGCCGATAGGCCACATCCAGCGAGCCTTCCAGAACGGCGCGGAAGTTGGCCTCGCTTTCTCGCAAGCGCTGTTCCGTTTGTTTGCGCTCGGTGATGTCGTCGAACATGACAAACACCTTGCCCGCCACCGGGACCCCGAAAATGCCCACAGTCTTGACGGTCCCGTCCTTGCAGGTCACCTGATAATCGCTGCGTGGGATCTCGTGCCCCTCGGCGACAGCCGGTGCCACCAGCCCCATCCATCTGGCCACGACTTGCGCCCGGTACTGCGCATCGGGATAGGCCTGCTCCCACCAGCGGGCCATCGTCGGGATATCGGCGTGAAGATAACCAAAGGTTTCGACGGCCTTCTGGTTGATGTACTCGATGGTGCCATCCATGCCGACGATCGCCATGGACATCGGGGCGCGCTCGATCACCTTGCGGGACAGGATCTCTGGAGATTCGGTGTGCATGTCTGTTCTGTCAGCAGCTCCTCTGCCACGTCAGGCGCAGTTCTTGCATCAGGTGGCCTGCTTTTGAGATCTGCGGCATGGCCGTAGATTTCACCATTGCCACTTCCCTGCGTCAAGCGCGCAGTCCGCCGGCATGCAGGCTGGAAGGAGTTCACCACAGAGGCCACCGAGGAAGCCGGAGGTCACAAAGAAGACCTCCGTGAACCTCTTTCAGTCCTCCGCGACCTCTGTGCTTCCTTCTTCCCGGCCGCCGCCAGCTGCCCCTGCGCAAGCCGCGCCCGCCCGCCCCGCGGCGGCCTTTTCCCTTCGGCCTGTGCGCTTGACTTCCGGCGGCCTGCGGCAAGAATGCGGCCATGAAAAATCCACGTCCTGTGCGCCTGCAGGTTTGTGCCGGATGGCTCGCGGTGGCCGGTCTGTTGTGCGCCGTCCCAGCCCAGGCCTACAAGGTCTATATCTTCACCGACATGGAAGGCTGCAGCGGCGTCACCGGCGGCGAACATATCTCCGGGGCGCTGAAGGAGGACGGGAAGCGGCTGATGGCGGAGGACATGAACGCCTGTATTGCCGGTTGCTTCGCCGCCGGGGCCACTGCGGTGGTGGTCCGCGATGGACACAGCAGCGGGTCCAATGTGAATGCGCGGGTGGTGGATGCGCGCGCCAAACTGATTCAGGGGCCGACGCCGAAGGTGCGCTACAAGGAGCTCGATGGCGCCGCCGCCGTGATCCTGCTGGGCTATCATGCCAAGGCCCTGACGCCCCAAGCCGTGCTGGCCCATTCCTATTCCTCGGCCTCGATCCAGGGGATGTGGCTGAACGGACGTGAGGTGGGCGAGATCGGCGTGGACATGGCGATTGCGGCGGAACACAAGGTGCCGGTGGTGCTGGTGACGGGCGACGAACAGGCCGTGGCCGAAGCCCAGACTTGGCTGCCGGAGGTCGGTGTGTGCGCCACGAAGCGGGGCACCGGCCCGCAAAGCGCGGAGCTGATCCCGGTGGAACAGTCCCACCGGAATATCCAGGAGGCGACCGCGGCGGCGCTCCGGCGGCGCGCGGCCATACCATGCCTGAAGATCAGCTACCCGGCCACCTTGCGCTGGGATTATCTGCCGGCCGGTTCCCTGCGCACCCACAACCCGGACTTCCGGCCCGTGGCGAATCCGCGGCGGGTCGAAAAGACCGGCCCCTCGGTGGAGCAGCTCTTGCTGGGCCACTGACGCTGCCTTGGTGCGCCGTGCGGCCGCGGGGCACGAAGCGAAAGCCTTCACCACAGAGGGCACCGAGGAAACCGGAGGTCACAGAGCAAACCTCCGTGAACCTCTGCAGTCCTCCGTGACCTCTGTGTTTCCTTCTTCCCGCCGGCCGCCAGAACCCCGCCGCCGATCGCTGCGGATGCGGTAGAGCCGCTCCGTAAAGCCGCCCGCGTCCTCGAAGGCCTTGGCCTGCGCCGCCACCTGACGGGACAGCAGGCTGCACGCCACGCCCAGCAACACCAGCGCGGCATTCGCGGCGAGCTCCGCATAGATGGACTCAATGTACCTCATGGACAGCATGGAATCGCACTTCCCCTCTGCCCGACCTTCTTGTCCACTCTGTCCATCAAGTCCATTCTTCTTCCCCAACAGACCCTCTCTCCGCGCCACCATTTTGATCCACGCCGCCACCTCATCCGCGGTGGCGCAGCGGCGGGCCACCAGTTCCGCCCGGCGCGGATCATTCTTGGGCCATTCCTGCAGCCGGTGCTGACGGAGATAATTGGCTGTAGGCCGGGTCTCCGACCCGGCGCGCCGCGTCGGAGACGCGGCCTACATTTCGAGGCGCAGTTCTTCCTGGCTACCGCGGGCAATGTTGGTCAGCTTGAGTTCGATCTTCTTGGAAGTGCCGCTGTCCACGCTGCCCTCGGCGATATTCTGCACACCGGAGCGCGCTGCCTGAACCATCTGATCGTGCGTCCGGCTCCGCCGCTCGATATAGCGGTCGCAGAACCGCACCGTCACATCAAAGCAAAGCTGCGCCACTTGGAAACTCTTCAGTTTCCGATATCCGCCATGCTTGGGGAGCAGCGGCTCAACCTCCATGGCGGCCTTTTACGCGCATCTAAGCGCTCTGTCCATCCTGTTTTCCCGCCGTCCAATCTGTCCATCCCGTCCATGCCGTGGCTTCCTCTTCCCGGCGGCCGCCAAGCACCTTGGTGAAACCGCAACAGCGGCTTGACTTGCCGTCGGCCGGGGCCTAGCGTTTCGACGTTGTTCAATGGCCTTTCAAGCAGGAGCGATCATGAAGCAAGCAGACGGCAATGCAAGAAAACTGGCAGTGCTCATTGTGGGCGCAGTGTTGATCACCGGTACCATGGCCAATCTCTCTGCCGCCCCGCGCGGCAGGGCCGCCCCGCAGTCGGCGCAAGACATCTTGCAGGCCCAGCAGGACCTCATGATCGCCGAATGCAAGCTGAGCGATGAGCAGCAGAAAACCATCAAGGAAAAGTTCAAGCTGAAGCTGGAAGCCTTGGAGGCTTGGAACAAGGCCAACGCCGACAAGCTCAAAGCCGCCGAGGAAGCGGCCAAGACCGCTCGCCAAGGCACCGATGCCAGCGCCAAGAAGAAAGCCACCGGCGACCTCAAGTCCCTGGAAGCCGCCCGTGGTCAGGCGACGGAAGCCGCGGACAAGGCCATCTTGGATGCGCTCTCCGACGAAAAGAAAGCGATCTGGGCCGGCGTGGAACTGGCGCAGACGACGCTGTCGCATTATAAAAGGGCCAACCTCACCGACGAGCAAACCGCTAAAATCAAAGCCGCCTGCGCGCTTGCGGCCAAAGATCTGGCCGTCTTCTCCGGCGATGACAAGAGGTCCAAACAAGGCAAGACGACCGTGCAAAAAAGTTTGGGCTGGGCCATTGATAACGTGATCCTGACCGCCGAACAGCGCGGAACCGTGTCTCACCGGCCCGCCCGGAAATAAGCAGCCTTTCACCACAGAGGGCGCAGAGGAAGTCGGAGGTCTCAGGGAAAAACCTCTGCGAACCTCATCTGGCCTACGTGTCCTCTGTGGTTAAAGCTGGATAAAAATGGCCGCGAAAGGGCACAAAGACTTCAAAGAAAACCTTGGTGTTCTCTGCGTCCTCTCGTGGCTATTCTTTCCGAAAGAACGGAAACCTTTCACCACAGAGGCCACCGAGGAAGCCGGAGGTCACAGAGCAAACCTCCGTGAACCTCCTACAGACCTCCGCGACCTCTGTGGTTAATTCTTCCCAAGAGTCCGCCAGACACTCAGGCGCAACCGCAACGGCGGCGGGAGCCCGGCCGCCCAACCTCGCCCAGACGACAGGTTTCCAAGGCTTGGAAAAGAAAACGCCTGTTTTTCCAGACCTTGGAAAGCGGTGCCGTTCAACTCCGCTCTCGCTGCTCGAATCTTTTGCGCAGGCCAGTTCTCCCGCCCCTCGACCGGCCTTTTCCCGGATTGCATTCGCGCCCCGCAACCTGCTAAAAGGCGGGCATGGTGGTCGGGGAATTATCGCGCAGGGTTCGGCAGCCTTTCTGCTTGGGGCCGGCATGGCAGCAGCCACGCCCGGATGGTTTTGCGTTTTCTGGGCCGGATGAGCGGCACCCGGAAAACGAAAATGTTCTTCTTCCGCCCGGTTTCAACGACCTGCCAAACCGCATCTATTTCTCCGGGAAATTCCGTGGCAACCCATCGGGGAGATTCTCCCCAGACGATGGTTACGAAGTTGGGCGGCAAAAACAGTCCGCTGGAGCAGGGGAACAGGGTGGCAACCGGCTGGGGAGATTCTCCACGCAGGATGGCGACGAAGTTGGGTGGCAAAATCAATTTGCTGGAGCAGGTGTGCGCGGTGGCAACCGGCCGCGGAGATTCTCCGCGCTGGGTGGGAACGAAGTGCACCGCCCAAAACATTCGTCTTTGTGTCGGTTCCCGCTCGGCCACCCGGTAAAGCACATGGCTCCGCTGGGTCGGTCCATCGGATCAGAGGAAAAACAAAGGCCAAACACGGGTCAACTTGGTGGCAACCGGCTGGGGAGATTCTCCCTGATGGGTGGTCACGAAGAAACTGGGACGAAAGCCTCTGGATTCTTCGGGAAACGCTCAAAAGCTTGGAAAACCACGTTCCTTTTTCGGGCGACGGCACCTAACCAGCCCGCGCAGGCTCAAGCAGCCTCGCCGGCGCCAGAGCTTTCCTCCGCTCTGCTCCCTTCCCATAGGTCCCCTCCGTCCCATTCGTCCCTTGCAAGCCTGCCGCGCCCCGGCCCCGCACCCACACCCGCTCAACCAGGAGGCAAACCATGAGAGGTAATCGCATTCCAAGGCAGGAGGCCGGCGTCTTGGCGCTGGCCGATAGCATGGCCGGCGGCCTGCGCACGCTGGAGGCGGTGCTGGGCATCGCCGGCACGAGCGCCGCCGAGTTGGGCGCCTTGCAAGCGGACTACACCGCCAAGTCCTATGCGGCGGACGCGGCCAAACTCGCGTTGCAGCAAGCCGACACAGCGCTGCAGGCGGCCGATGCCGCCGTCCGCGCCTATATCGTGCAGTCGAAGAAGGTGCTGTCCTGTTTCCTCGGCAACCGCTGGGGCGCAGGGTGGGAGCCGACCGGTTTCCCCGACACCTCCACAGAGATCCCCCGGCGCCAGGACCAGCGCCTCAATCTGTGCGCCGCACTGCAGGGCTATTTTGTCCAGTGTCCGCAACACGAGACCGCCGCGCTCTCGGTGACCGCAGCCCAGGCCGGCGCAAACTTCCTCGCCCTGTGCCAGGCGCGGACGACGCTGGCCCAAGCGGAGACCGATCTGGGCCAGAAGCTCAAAGCCCGCGCTGCGGCCTTCAAAAGATTGCGGCAAGAATTGCGTTACTGCCTGTTCGCCATCGCCAATACCCTGCCCGACGACGATCCCCGCTGGCACACCTTTGGCCTGAACGCGCCCGCCGATCCGCACGTGCCGGAGCGCGTCGCCAGTCTGGAACTGCAGCCCGCCGGCAGCGGCACCCTCAACGTCACCTGGCCGCGCGCGCCACGCGCCACCCGCTATCGCCCCTTTGTGCAGGTGGTGGGGAAGGATGCCGAGCCGCAGGCGCGTGCGCGGACCTACGACCCGCGCGTCACCCTGACCGGCCTCGCCCCCGGCGACACCGTCCGCGTCCACATCCTCGCCGCCAACGCCACCGGCGAAGCCGCGCCCAGCCCGACGGCGGAATGGAGGATGGAATGATGGGGGATGGCGGATGGAAGATGGCGGACGAAAGCATTCACCACAGAGGTCACCGAGGACACCGGAAGTCACAGAGAAAACAGCCGTGAACCACCTTCAGACCACTGCGATTTCTGTGTTTATTTCTGCCCGGCGGACGTCAGGCACCCAGGCGAAATCGCAGCGACGGCGGGAGCAAAAACGACCAACCGTGTGTGGCAGACAAGTTTTTCGAGGCTTGGGAGAAAATAGCACCTTTATTCCCAGACTTGGTAACCTGACAGATCAAAACAACTCGATATGCTTGATCCCGAACGGGCTGAGTAGATGCTTTTCAATCTGGGCGACACGCCCTATATTCTTATCGCTATGAGGCACAAGCTATGACGGATGTCTTCACAAAGGAAAAGCGCTCTTCCGTGATGGCTGCAATTCGGTCGACTGGAAACAGGGCTACGGAACTTCTCCTGGCGAGAATTTTTCGCTCATACGGCCTGACAGGATGGCGCAGGCACGTAGCACTCCCTGGGAGACCAGATTTCGTTTTCCGAAAAGCTCGCCTGGCGATTTTTGTTGATGGGTGTTTCTGGCATGGCTGTCCCTCCCATTTTCGTGCGCCGCGCAGCAACGTGGGATATTGGAATCGGAAGATCGCTCGAAACAAGAAGCGCTCTGTTAGCGTGAATGCTGAATTGCGGCGATCTGGCTGGCGCGTGCTTCGAATTTGGCAGCATCAGTTGAAAAATGAGGGCGAAATCATGCAGCGGATTCTAAAACTATGGAGCACTGCTGAGGCGTTGAATAATTCATAAAAATTTGATAAACACTTCCCGCGATGCGCAAAGAAAAACAAAAAAATAAACCGGCGGTTTACTCGAAAAAGAGAGGCCGCAAGGCACCGCCTTCACGCATGGCCGAAGACACGGGCCTCTACCTTACCCCGGAAAACACGGAATCCGCACCGACCATCGCGTCACTTTTTACAGGCATTGGTGGATTTGATCTAGCTTTCGAAGAGGCTGGATTTAAGACTACATTCCAATGTGAAATCAATAAATTCTGCATTGAAATTTTAAAGAAACACTGGCCTCAGGTACCACGTTGGGAGAATATAAAGGATCTAAGCGATGCAAGAATACCTCTTTCCGACGTCTGGACAGCAGGATTTCCATGTCAAGATGTCTCACTGGCTCGAATGGGCCAAAGGCCAGGGCTTAAAGGGTCAAGATCTGGACTCTTTTATGAGTTTGCTCGAATCGTTGAGAAAGGACGCCCCGGAGTTGTTCTCCTCGAAAACGTTCACGGCCTCTTGCACTCGCACAAGGGACGAGACTTCGAAACCGTTGTTCGAACTCTGGCCGACCTCGGGTATTCTGTCGGATGGCGTGTGTTTAACAGCAAAAATTTCGGAGTCCCCCAATCACGCCAACGCGTCTACATTGTCGGGTGTTATCGAGACAGGGAAGGCCCAGGAAAAATACTTTTTGAGTCCGAGTGCCGCGAGAGGGATGTTGCGCCGGGCCAAGAAAATGGGGCGGAATCTATTTCCCCCTTTAAACGAGTCCTTGGAAATCTTGGCGGCGAGGGACCGGTAGTACAAAGCATCGCTTACTGCTTGTATGCTTGCTCAGCGCGACACACTGGTACTGATTGGAGCCGAACGTACGTTTCCTATCCTAAACTTGGTAAGGTTCGGCGATTGACACCCCGGGAATGCGAAGGAATCATGGGCTTCCCTTTAGGTTGGACTAAATTGCCCGAAAATAAATTTCAAACAGAAGATGTCGATTCCCTCAGATATCATGCGCTTGGCAACGCTGTAACCCCGCCCGTAATACGATGGCTCGCTGAGCGAGTTAAGGTTTATCTTCGACAAAAGAGTTGTGCTGAAATCGCCGCTCATACAAAGAGGGAGTTATCCTTATGCGTATCGTTTTGAGACCGAGTGGCGGTCGCGGAGAATATGAACTTTCTGGAAGCCAGCAAGCGATAAGTGCGTCCGACTTGTATGGACATGAGATTTATTACGAACTAACACCTGACCTGATCATTCCTGCCAGAGCCAAAGCTCTTCTAGTTCAGGGAAAACCCCGATTTCGTTTGGATTATCCGGAAGGAACAACTCATTTCTATCGTCTCCTATCCGCAGTCTTGCTTCTGCCGAAACCAATACGTGAAATCCGAAAGACTCATGGCGCAATTCTCCTTTCAAACGCCTACTCGATGACGTCGATTAGAGTTGATGTCGTGGATTGCCGAGCGCGAAGAGTGAATCTGCGCCCTGTGGATCTGAGGATTGAAAATAGCCAACAGCTTATCGGCAAAATTGTTGTTGCGGACAGGATGGAACGCGTAATCCGACTTTGGGATCAGTCAACTCGCGTGGATTCGAGATTGGCGCGACTTGTACGGCAGCACAAGAGCGCCGTGACTGCTTCCTTAGCTGATCACATCGCCGTTGAGAAAACTGCCCGCGCGATTGCCTCTTACCTCAAAACCAAAGAAGATATTCTTCCGCTAGCTGAACGCCATCTCGAACTGGTTGATTCTTGCTGCATCCCTTCTCTGGTGGAAATTGGAAGTCAGCCTCATGATTTCGGGGAAATCGACGATGTCTCTCCCGATGCTGCGCGCATCGCGCGCCTTAAAGAATGGCGAAGAGCTGCCGTTCGCGGTTCGAACGGTAGGAGATTCCGTCAGGATGTGTCAGAATCCTACAATTATAAATGTCTCTTTACCGGCCAGCGCTTGCCGCAGCTCGATGTGACAGAATCTCCCGGTGTGGATGCCGCGCATATCCTTCCATGGTCCACTCATGATATTGATTCTCCGAGAAATGGTATTTGTCTGAGTAAGTTGTGTCATTGGGCTTTTGACGAAGGAATTTTGCGGCTGCGGTTCGTCACTGAGTCGCGCCGTTACATGGTCGAGGTGCCCGCCAATGTTCGTCAGGCTGCACTTCCTGCCTCATTTGACCTTGCATATTTTGATCGATTAACGGGACTGGTTCCAGAGTCGAACTTACCGAGAGATCGAACGAAGTGGCCCTCGCACAGTTATCTTAACGAATTGAATCGTTTATTAGACGGACAACTCTGATCGCTGCATATTCTTCCCTAACTCGACCCTGGCCTGTTTTGGAATATTGGGATCGAGTGCATCTTATGGCGAAGGAAATAGGATGCGCGGATCAATCCTCATCATGCTAACATCAGTCAGCTTTGGGAATTCCCAAAATGTTTGAAGATCTGGATCTCAGCTCAGCTTCTGCTTGAGCAGATCGTTGACGAGCCCGGGGTTGGCTTTGCCTTTGCTGAGCTTCATCACCTGGCCGATGAGGGATTTGAGGGCGGCTTCCTTGCCGCCTTTGTAGTCGGCGACGGTCTTGGCGTTGGCGGCGATGGCTTCGTCGACGAACTTCTCGATGGCGCCGGTGTCGCTGACCTGGGCGAGGCCCTTGGCCTGGACGATCGCGGCTGCATCGCCGCCCTGCGCGAACATCAGCTCGAAGACTTCCTTCGCCGTCGGCATGTTGATCGTCTTGGCCTCGACGAGGTTGATCAGCCCGGCGAGTTGGGCGGGGGTGATCTTCACTTCGCCGATGGTCAGGTGCAGCTCGGTCAGCTTCGCCAGCACGGTGGTCATGATCCAGTTGGACGCGGCCTTGGCGCTCTTGGCGAGCTTGGCGGTGGCTTCAAAGTAATTGGCAATGTCCTGGTCGGCGGCGAGCACTCCGGCGTCGTATTCCGGGATGCCGTAGTCGGCCATCATCCGCGCGCGGCGCTTTTCCGGCAGTTCCGGCAGCACCTTGGCCCATTCGTCGATCTGCGCCTGCGAAAGGACGATCGGCAGCAGGTCCGGCTCCGGGAAATAGCGGTAGTCGTGCGCCTCTTCCTTGCTGCGCATGGTCAGCGTGATGCCCGCGGCATCGTCCCAGCGCCGCGTCTCCTGGCGGATGCGCTGGCCTTTTTCCACGTCGGCGATCTGCCGGGCGATCTCATAGGAGAGGGCACGGTGGACGCCCTTGAAGGTATTCATGTTCTTCAGCTCGGTCTTGGTCCCGAGCTGTGCCTGGCCGACGGGGCGGACGGAACTGTTGACGTCGCACCGCATGTTGCCTTCTTCGAGGTTCACATCGCTGATGCCGCCATAGGCCAGGATTTCCTTGAGCGCTTCGAGGAACGCCATGGCCTCATCGGCGCCGGCCATGTCCGGCTCGGTGACGATCTCCATCAGCGGCGTGCCGGCGCGGTTGAAGTCGATGCCGCTGGAGGCGGCGAAGTGCATGTTCTTGCCCACGTCCTCTTCGATGTGGATGCGGGTGAGGCGGATGGTCTTCTTGGAGCCGTCCGGGCGCGTGATCTCGATGCCGCCGCCAAGGCAGAGCGGTTGGTCATACTGCGAGATCTGGTAGTTTTTGGGCATGTCCGGGTAGTAGTAGTTCTTCCGGTCCATTTTGCTGTACGGATTGATCTTGCAGCCCAGCATCAGTCCGGAGAGCACCGTCAGGCGGATCGCCTCGGAGTTCATCGCCGGCATCGCGCCGGGGTAGCCCAGGCAGACCGGGCAGACGTGGGTGTTCGGCGGCGCGCCGAAGGTCGTCGGGCAGCCGCAGAAGATCTTCGTTTTCGTGCGCAGTTGAACGTGCACTTCCAGGCCGACGTTGGCTTCAAAGTTCATGGTGGTTAAAAAATTGTGAATGGTGAATTGTGCATTGCGAATTGCGGAAGGGCACCCGTGCAGGCGCGGCAAGCCTCGCTCTCCAGAAGATCGCGCCGCAAGTTTCCGGTTTCTAAAATGCTTGCGCTGTTCCCTCCCAGCTCCTTGGACAGACCATCCGAACTTCGATGTTCGATGTTCGATGTTGAATGTTCGATGTTCATTCTGCCTTCTGACTGCTGATCTCCGGCTTCCGGAGATGCCACGGCGTGGCTTGTTCGTAGGCATGGCCCACTTTCAGGATCACATCCTCGCGGAGCGCGGGGCCGACGATGTGCAGGCCGACCGGCAGCTTCTCGCTGGTGAACCCGCAGGGGACGCTGACGCCGCAGATGCCGGCGAGGTTGACCGGGATGGTGAAGATGTCGCCGAGGTACATCTTGAGCGGGTCGTTGATCTGCTCGCCGAGCTTATAGGCGGCCGTCGGCGCGACGGGCGTCAGGATCGCGTCGCACTTTTGGAATGCGGTCTCAAAATCGCGGCGGATCAGGGTGCGCACCTTCTGGGCGCGCAGGTAATAGGCGTCGTGGTAGCCGCTGGAGAGGACGTAGGTGCCGAGGATGATGCGGCGTTTGACTTCCTGCCCGAAGCCCGCGGCGCGGGTCTTGCCGTACTGGTCGATCGGATCCTCGCCATCGACGCGCAGGCCGTAGCGCACGCCGTCGAAGCGCGCCAGGTTTGCCGAGGCTTCCGCGGTGGCGATGATGTAATAGACCGCGACGGCATACTTGGAGTGGGGCAGGCTGATCTCGACGATCTCCGCGCCCAGCGCCCGGCACTGGTCCACCGCGGCGCGCACGGACTGCTCGACCTCGGCATCGAGGCCGTCGATGAAATATTCCTTGGGCAGGCCGAGACGCAGGCCCTTGAGGTCGCCGCCGAGCTGCGCGGCATAATCCGGGACGGGCGCGTCGAGCGAGGTCGAATCGTGGGGATCGCGGCCGGAGATCGCGCTCAGGAGCAGCGCAGAGTCGCGGACCGTCTTGGTCAGCGGGCCGATCTGGTCGAGCGAGGAGGCGAAGGCGGTCAGGCCGTAGCGCGAGACGCGGCCGTAGGTGGGCTTGAGTCCCACGCAGCCGCAGAAGCCCGCCGGCTGGCGGATCGAGCCGCCGGTGTCGGAGCCGAGCGTCGCGAGCGCCTCGTCGGCGGCGACCGCGGCGGCGCTGCCGCCGCTGGAGCCGCCGGGGACGCGGGAAAGATCCCACGGATTGCGCGTCGGCTGGTAGGCAGAGTTCTCCGTGCTGCCGCCCATCGCAAATTCGTCCATGTTCAGCCGGCCGAGGATCACCGCGCCGGCCGCGCGCAGCTTGGCGACCGCGGTCGCGTCGTAGGGCGCCACATAACCCTTCAAAATCTTGGAGCCGCAGGTGCAGGGCTGTCCGGTGACGTTGAGCAGGTCCTTGACGCCCACCGGCACGCCAAGCAGCGGCTGGTGTTCGCCGCGCGAGCGCGCCGCGTCCGCCGCCCGCGCCTGCTCCAGCGCGGACTCGGCGTCCACGGTCAGGTAGGCCCCGACCTGTTTATCGTGCTTTTCGATGCTCGCAAGCACCGCGGCGACGAGCTCGGCGGAGCTGCATTCGCGCTTGGCGAGCTTGGCCGCAGCTTCGGCAACAGTTAATTGATTCAAAGTGGACATAAAGTCAGGTCTCGTGTCTCGCGTCTAACGTCTCAGGTTTCAGGTCTCAAGTTTCCTGTTTCTCTTCATTCAATAATTTTCGGGACGATGAACTGGCCTTCGCGGGCCTGCGGGGCGTTCTTCATCACGGCCTCGTGGTCGAGGCACGGCCGGACTTCGTCGGCGCGGAAGACGTTCTGAACGGGGATGGCGTGGGCGGTCGGCTCGATGCCGTCGACGTTGAGCTCGTCGAGCTGCCGGACATAGCCGACGATTTGTTCCAGCTGCGGCTGCAGGCGCGCGACCTCGTCGTCGCCCAGGTGCATCCGCGCCAGGTGGGCCACATAGCGCACGTCAATTTTATCCGGACTGTTCATGGCGGCTCCTGAAAAAGGTGGCGCGACTATAGGCGAAGGCGGAGCGTTTTCCAAGGTTTTCAGTTTGCTTTCCGCGGCAATCAAGCTAGTTTGCCGCTATGAATTCAGAACGCATCGCAGATCTGACGCGGCAGTTGCTCGTGGAACTCGGCGAGGACCCGCAGCGCGAGGGCCTGCTCAAGACCCCGCAGCGCGCCGCCGCCTCGTGGGAATTCCTGACGCAGGGCTACGGCGAGGATCCCGACGCGCTGATCAACTCGGCCATCTTCACGGTCGAGGCGAACCACATGATCATCGTCAAGGACATCGAGATCTTCAGCCTGTGCGAGCATCACATGCTGCCGTTCTTCGGGCGCTGCCACATCGGCTACATCCCCAAGGGCAAGGTCATCGGCGTCAGCAAGCTGGCGCGGCTCGCGGACATCTTTGCGCGCCGCCTGCAGGTGCAGGAGCGGTTGACCAACCAGATCGCCCGCGCGCTGATGGACCACCTGGCGCCGGAGGGCGTCGGCGTTGTCATCGAGGCCCGGCATATGTGCATGATGATGCGCGGCGTCGAGAAGCAGGATTCCAGCATGATCACCTCGGCGATGCTCGGCAGCTTCCACAGCTCCAACGCCACCCGCAACGAGTTCCTGCAGCTCATCCACCGTCCGAGTTCCTGCGGGTGAGCGAGGGAAGCATTGTGGATTGTGAATTGTGGATTGCGGAATTGCGGTAGGTTGACGTTTGGAATCAGCTTGAGACTCGCCGCGATGAAAGCGCTTTTCCAGACCTTGGAAGCCGGAAGCACCGGGTTTTCCAAACCTTGGAACCTTTTCTGTCGATCTGGAAGGGGCGGCATCCCGCTGCCCTTGTTGAGTCGCAAGGCCTATTGGGGTTCATCCTTCGATCTTGAAAAACGTCGCCCCTGCGGAGCGAGGACGAGGACGACGACGAGAACGAGGACGATGGATCGCTTCCGCCTGCGCAAGCCGGCCGGTTATTCCGCTGTGGAGGCTCGGCCATGAAACCGGTGCCGCCCGACAAGCCCGGGGAGCGCGGGCTTTATCAGCACGCGCTGGGGATCGGCTTTTCGTGGGCCGCGGCGATCGCCCTGTTGACGCTCGGCGGGCGCTGGCTCGACACCCGCGCCGGCGGCGGCTGGTTCTGGACCATCGCCGGCGCGCTGCTCGGCGTGGTCTACTGCGGCTACGAGCTGTGGAAGCTCTGGCGCGAAGTCAATGGACTGAAGTAGCGGCGCGTCACCAGGTATCCGTGCGAAAGGGCGCCGCCAGGATACTCAAAATAGGTCTTTCCCCTATAGCCTTACCCCGTCTGGAACCGCTAAAGTACCCGTGCGGGGCGCGGAGGGATGGGTGTGATGGTTGAGTGGTCCGCCGGCATTTCTTCTGTTCCCCTGGCAGCCTGCCGTCCCGGTGGCGGGCTGGGTGTTGAGGACTGGGTCAGCAACAGCATGGATGATTGATTAAGGGCGTTGATGCGCCGGAAGGAACCAGGACATGAGCGAGCATCAGGTGACATGCGTCCGTAAAGCCGAGGCCGACAGCCCGTATGAACACATCACCCATATCGGGAATGTGGCGGAGAATTGGCTGCTGACCCGCGATGAAGCCATCCATCGCATGGAAGTGGGCGCCGTCATTTATTACATCATCGACCCCGCCACGGGGAAGCGTTCCACGGTCGGGGTGTTCCGGCAGCTCGGCAAGCGCCCTTATCTGCGGTCGCATGCCGACCGGGCCTGGAACGACAACCTCCTGGCGCTGGACGCGTGCGGGGTCGCCTGTCAGCTGGTGGGCTGAAACCGCCGGCCGCCACAGCGCGCCGCGCAGCGCGTGGCTGTGGACCGTGAAATTCAGCGGCCGCGCGACTGCGGCGTTGAATGCGGCGGGGGTGTCCGCTAGACTCCCGCCCCAACAACCACGGGACACGCTATGGCTTTTTGCATTCACAACACGTTGACGCGGGCGGTCGAGGAACTGCACCCGGCCGAGGCGGGGCATGTCCGCATGTATACGTGCGGGCCGACGGTCTACAACTTCGCGCACATCGGGAACTTCCGCGCCTACCTGTTCGAGGACCTGCTGCGGCGCCACCTCAAGTTCCGCGGCTTCCGCGTGACGCAGGTGATGAACCTGACGGACGTGGACGACAAGACGATCCGCTCGTCGCGCGAGCAGGGGCTGCCGCTCAAGGAGTTCACGAAGAAGTATATCGAGGCCTTCTTTGCGGACCTCAAAACGCTGCGCGTCGAGCCGGCCGAGCAGTATCCTGCGGCGACCGACCATGTGCCGGAGATGATCACGCTGATCCAGACGCTGCTGGACAAGGGCGTGGCGTATAAATCCGACGACGGCTCGATCTATTTCAGTATCGCCAAGTTCCCCGCCTACGGGAAGCTCGCGCACCTCGACCTGAGCGGGCTGCGGTCCGGCGCGCGCGTGGCGCAGGACGAGTACGAGAAGGAAAGCGCCGCCGACTTCGCGCTCTGGAAGGCGTGGGACGAGCAGGATGGCGACGTGGCTTGGGACGCGCCGTGGGGCCGGGGCCGGCCCGGCTGGCACATCGAGTGCAGCGCGATGGGCATGAAGTATCTCGGTCCGAGCTTCGACCTGCACACCGGCGGCGTGGACAACATCTTCCCGCACCACGAGGACGAGATCGCGCAGAGCGAGGCCGCCACCGGCCAGCCGTTCGTCAAATATTGGATGCACTGTGCGCACCTGGTCGTGGACGGCAAGAAGATGTCCAAGAGCCTCGGCAATTTCTTCACGCTGCGCGATCTGCTGGGCAAGGGCTACAGCGGCCGCGAAATCCGCTACGAGCTGCTCGCGACGCACTACCGCCAGAGCCTGAACTTCACCTTCGAGTCGCTGGACGCGGCGCGCGCGGCCCTGAGCCGGCTCGATGAGTTTGGCGACCGCCTGCGCCTGATCGCGGGCGGCGCCCCGGCGGGCGCAAGCCTCCCGGCGTGGGCGCAGCAGGCGCTCGACGCGTTCACGGCCGCGCTCGATGACGATCTGAACATCTCCGCCGCGCTGGCCGCGCTGTTCGATATGATCACCGCCGGCAACCGCGCGATGAACGAGCAGGCCCTCGCTGCCGCCGGCGCCGCGGCGGTGCTCGGCTTGCTCCAGCGCTTCGACGGCGTGCTCGGCGTGCTCCAGCCGGAGCAGCAGCAGGCCGATGGCGAGGCGCAGGCGCTGCTCGGCCAGCGGCAGGCCGCGCGCCAGGCGAAGAACTGGCCGGAGTCCGACCGCATCCGCGACGAGCTGAAGCAACGCGGCTGGGTGATCCAGGACACGCCGCAGGGGCCGAAGCTGAAGAAGCTGTAACGGATCGGCGCCGCAGGGGAAACGAAGAGTTTTCAACGCAAAGGCGCAGAGGTAAGGCGGAAGACGCAAAGCAGAAAATATTTACAAGGTTTGGATGAGAGCACGCAGGCGTTCAGGGTAGGAGCAGGCTTTTAGATTCTGCCGCGCGTGACAACTGACTGCTGACAACTGACTGCTGAAGACTGACTATGCGCGGAAAATTTATAACGTTCGAGGGGCCGGAAGGCGGCGGGAAGACGACGCAGGCGAAGCGGCTGGTGGCGCGCTTGCAGGCGGCGGGCCACCAGGTGGTCTACACGCGCGAGCCGGGCGGCACGCCGACCGGGGAGGCCATCCGCGATATTTTGCAGCACAACAAGGCGGGCGAGGCGCCGTGCAGCGAGACGGAAGTCCTGCTCTTTGCGGCGAGCCGCGCGCAGCTGGTCCGGCATGTGATCATCCCGGCGCTGGAGCGCGGCGAGTGGGTGGTCTGCGACCGGTTTGCCGATTCGACCACGGCCTATCAAGGGTACGGGCGCGGGTTTTCCGTGGAGCAGATGATCGCCATCAACGCGTTCGCGATCGACGGCGCGCAGCCAGACCTGACGATCCTGCTCGACCTGCCGGTCAGCGACGGCTTTGCCCGCCTGCAGCAGCGCGGCGGCCAGAAGGATCGCATCGAAAGTGAAGCGTTGGATTTCCACGAGCGTGTGCGCGCCGGTTATCTCGAGCTGGCCAAGCGCTGGCCGGAACGCTTTCGGATCGTGGACCCGCGGGGCGCCCTGGAGTCCGTCGCAGAAGCCATCTGGAACCTGGTGCAACGTGAGCAACGCTGATTCAGTCGCCACCGCGCTGGCGCAGCTGCGGCAGGGCCTCGACGGCGGGCGGCTGGCGCACGCCTACCTGATCGCCGGCCCCGTGCGCGGCGCGGCCAGCCAGCTGCTCGCGCAGTTTCTGCCGGCGCTCTTTTGCCGGGGCGTGGTGAAGCCGTGCGGCGATTGCGCCGAATGCCGCCGCGTGGCCGCGCACACCCATCCCGACATCCTGCGCCTGGAGCCCGAGAGCAAGTCCCGCGTGATCGTCATCGGCGAGGACGAGGGGGAGGGCATCCGCAAGGTCCTGCGCTTCATCTCCCTGACGCCGTTCATCGGGCCGTGGAAGGTCTGCGTGATCCTCGACGCCGACCGCATGAACGCGGCCGCGGCGAATGCGCTGCTCAAGACGCTCGAGGAGCCACCGCCGGCGAGCCTGATCTTTCTGCTGGCCGAGTCTCCGCAGTCGCTGCCGGCGACGATCCTGTCGCGGTGCCAGCGCCTCGCCGTGAGCGGCGGCCTGGCGGCGGCCGACGAGCCCTGGCGCGCGCCGCTGCTGGAGTGGCTGCAGGCAGGGCCGGCGGCCGATCCGTTGCTGGCCGGCGTGCGCGCCGGCAGGCTGGGGCAGATCCTCGATGCCGCCCGCGAGCGCGTCGTCGAGGCCGAAAGCGAGTCCGCGAAGGAAGAGGGCGTGGAAAAGGACGTCCTGGCGGCGCGCGTCGGCGCGCGCTACCGCGCCGTGCGCGCGACGCTGCTCAAGGAGCTGCTGTTCTGGCATCGCGACGTGCTGCTGCGCGTGTTGCACGTGGATACCGCCGGCTTCCATTTTGCGGCTGAGGCCGGGGCGCAGCAGCGGCAGGCGGCCGGCCTGGCGCCCGCGGCCGCGCTGGCCGATGTCCGGCGGCTGGAGAAACTCGTCCAGCGCCTGGAACAATTCCCCGAGGCCAGCGAGGCCGCGCTGCTCACCGCCGGCCTGCCGCAGCGCGCCTGATCGCGCTGCGGCCATGCGTGTAGTAATGGGTTGCATCCCGGCGGCAAGTCGTCTATCAATTCCGTTGTGCTTTTGAGGAACTGTTTATGATCAATGCAGCAGCTGTCATCATGGGTGGTGGTCAGGGTAAGCGCTTGCAACCGCTGACGCGCGACCGCGCGAAGCCGGCGGTTCCGATCGGAGGCCGCTACCGCCTCGTGGACATCCCGATCAGCAACTGCATCAACAGCGGCATACGCAAGATTTTTCTGCTCACGCAGTTCAACAGCGTCTCGCTGCATCAGCATGTCAACAACACCTATCACTTCGACCAGTTCAGCGGGGGCTTCGTGCGGATCCTCGCCGCGCAACAGACGCCGGGCTCCGAGACCTGGTTCCAAGGCACCGCCGACGCCGTGCGCCAAGGCTACCGCTATCTGCTGGACACCGACCCGGATTATGTCGTCGTGCTCTCCGGCGATCAGCTGTACCGCATGGACCTGGCCGAAATGCTCAACCAGCACATCAAGGCCGGCGCCGAGGTCACGATTGCGGCCAAGCCGGTCGGCCGTGCCGAGGCCGGCGCGCTGGGCATCCTGCGGGCCGACGCGAAGAACCGCATCGTGCAATTTGTCGAGAAACCGGGCAAATCGCCGGTGCTCGAGGAACTCCGCGCGCCGATGTACAAGGACGAGCGTTTCCTGGCGAGCATGGGCATCTACGTCTTCAACACCGAGGTGCTCGCCAAACTGCTCGACAATGACAAGCTCGACTTCGGCAAGGAAATCATCCCCGGCTCCATCGAGAGCCACAAGGTCAATGCGTACCTGTTCGACGGCTATTGGAAGGACATCGGCACCATTGATTCGTTCTGGGAGGAGAACCTGCACTTCACCGACCGGGCGCCGGAGTTCAACTTCTACGACCAGAAGGCGCCGATCTTCACCCGCATGCGCTACCTGCCCCCCTCGAAGATCAACTGCTGCGACCTCAACCAGAGCCTGCTCGCCGAGGGCTGCATCATCTCCGGCCACCGCATCCTGCATTCCATCATCGGCATGCGCGCCGTGGTCGGCGAAGGCACCGTCATCGAGCATTCCTACATCATGGGGTCCGACTACTACGGCGCCGAGTTGAAGCATTCCGACCGCCCCGCGCCCGGCATTGGCCGCGACTGCTTCGTCCGCAACGCCATCGTGGATAAAAACGTCCATATCGGCGACGGCGCCTACCTCAGCCCCGAGGGCAAGCCGCGGGACTTTGATGGGGCGAACTACCTCATCCGCGACGGCATCCTCTGTATCCCGAAGAACACCATCATTCCGCCCGGCACGCGGATTTGAGCGGGACGCGCGCGGCCTGGATCCGGACCGGGGCAGGGCCGCGCTTTCTTTCGGCCCAAGCCGGCGGGACGCCGCCTGCCCGCCGGCCCAGACCCCTGGCCCGGGCGCGTTCCGGCCGGCGCTGCGCCAATTAATTTTCGCAGTCGATTGAAAAGGCTGGCATTTTCCGCCCATCCTTGGCAGATACACCCCCGTCCGGCGCTGGCCACGAAGGGGCGCGGGGGCGGTTACAGGGCACATGAACACAAACGAGCGCAGGGCCGATATCCGTGACGTGGTGGGCTTTTTCCACCTGCCCGGCGCGTTTGTCTCGGCGGTGCCGTTTGGCAGCGGGCACATCAACGACACGTTCCGCATCACGATGCTCGCGCAGGGCGCCGAGGCCCGCTACATCATCCAGTGGATCAACCACCACGTCTTCAAGAACCCCGCGGCGCTGATGGCGAACATCGAGCGCGTCACGGCGCACCTCCACCGGAAGCTGGCCGCCGCCGGCGTGCGCGACACAAGCCGGCGCGCGCTGACGCTGGTGCCGACCCGCACCCAGGCCTCCCATGCCGTGGATGCCGACGGGAACACGTGGCGCTGCTTCAAGGCGATCGAGGGCGTGCGCTCGGTGAACCAGATCGAGCACCCGCGGCAGGGCTATGAGGCGGCGCGCGCGTTCGGCGAATTCCAAAAGCTGCTCGCCGACCTGCCGGCCCCGCGGCTGCTGGACACTATTCCGCAGTTCCATCACACGCGCAGCCGGTTCGATGCGCTCCGCGCGGCCATCGCCGCCGACACCGCGCACCGCGTGGCGCGGGCCGGGCCGGAGCTCGCGTTCGTGCTCGCCCGCGAGGCCATGGTGGACGTGCTGCTCGCGGCCCAGCAGCGCGGCGAGATTCCCGAGCGCGTGACCCACAACGACACCAAGCTGAACAATATCCTGCTCGACGAGACAACCGGCGAGGGCCTCTGCGTGATCGACCTCGACACCGTCATGCCCGGCCTGGCGCTCTACGACTTCGGCGATCTCTGCCGGACGGCCACGTGCCCGACGGCGGAGGACGAGCAGGATCTGGCCAAGGTCGAAATGCTGCCGGAGATGTTTGCGGCCCTGGTGCAGGGCTATCTCTCGTCGGCCGGCGAATTTCTGTGCCGGGCCGAGCGCGAGCACCTGGTCTTTTCGGCGCGCCTGATCACCCTCGAGATCGGCATCCGGTTCCTCATGGATTTCTTGCAGGGCGACATCTATTTCAAGACCCACCGGCCGGGCCACAACCTCGACCGGGCGCGCGTCCAGTTCAAGATGGTGGCCTCGTTCGAACAGCAGGAAAAGCAGATGCACGCGATCGTGCAGGCCGCCGGCTGAAGCCCGCGGCGCACCGCCTAAAAGGAAATGCCATGAACATGCGAGTTATCCTCTGTGCGGCCGTGCTGGGAGCGGTCGCTTGGTGCGGCGCGCAGACCACCCCGGCGCTGGACCTGGCCGGCGGCCTGCCGGTGCTCAAGAAGCAATTTGAGGCGGACGTCAAGGAAGCGCAACAGCGCGGCCGGGAGAAATTCGAGTCCGCCCAGCAGAAATATATCGAGACCATCGAAACCCTCGAGAACGATCTGCAGGACGCCGGCCAGTTGCAGGGCCTGATCACGCTGCGCGAGGAGAAGAAACGCTTCGCGCACGACAACGATATCCCCAAGAACGCCCTCGTCAGCGAGCCGGAAGGCCTGCGCCAGCTGCAGGCCACGACGCGCAGCCGCCTGCAGGCCGATCGCCGCGAGCAGGCGCTGCTGCTCGTCACGCTCAGCCAGAAATACATGCGCGACCTCTCGATCCTCCAGAAGGCCTCGGCGCTGCGCAGCGACGAAAAAGCCGTCGCCGACCTCCGCGCGGAAAAGGACCGCCTGCTCGACAACAACGTGGTCCGCGAAGCGCTCGCCATGCTGCGCTCCATCCGGGGCGGCGGCGAGGCCGAGGTCGCGGCCGACGGCGCGGCCACCGCGCCGGCCGGCGGCGGCGCGGCCGAGGCCCCCAAGGCGCGCTTCTTCACGCCGGGCAAGGAGCCGATGCTGGCCTCGCAGGCGCTCCGTCCGCTGCACCTGGTCGCCCCGAATGCCGAGCAGACGGCGAACGCGCTCAGCTACCAGTTCGCCGCCAGCACCTACGTGCGGCCGCTGGAGGTCGACAAGAAAAACTTCGCCGTGATCCTGCGCCTGACCCTCATCGCCAAGGGCAAGGATGTGCCGGCGGACAGCAAGCTGGTGGTGGACTACTTCAGCCACGGCGCGGGCGCGACCAGCGGCTATAAGAAGGAAAGCTCCGAGATCATCCCGCAGCCCAAGCTGGCGCGCGGCATGGCGATCCTCATGGACACGGTCGGCATCACGATGCCGGTGCCGCCGCCGCGCCAGCTCAAAAAGACCGAGAGGGCGGAGAAGGAATTCTACGGGGTCGTGCTGTCCCTCTTCAACGCCGACGGCAAGCTGATCTACCAGCAATGCTCGCTCTCCGCGCTGGTCAAGGAGTGCATCGTCGAGCAGCCCGTCATCAAGGCCGCCGGCAACTGAGCGGCGCCGGACCTGTTCGCGAAAGGTGCGCGCTTATTTCCGCGCGGCGTTGAGCATCTTCATGAACGGCGGGAAGAACGGCGCGTAGTCGTGCCACGTGCGGCAGCTGATGATGTGGCCGTCCTTGACCACCGGCTGGTCCACATACTTTGCGCCGCCCTGCTCGGCGTCGAGCTGGCACTTGGCCACGGTCGTGACGGTGCGCCCGCGGATCACGCCGGCGACGCTGACAATCTCCACGCCATGGCAGGTGAAGCCGATCGGCTTTTTCGCCTCGCCGAAATGCCGGGTGATGCGCAGCAGGTCCTTGTCGTAGCGGATGTATTCCGGCGCGCGCCCGCCGGAGACGAAGATGCCGACATACTCTTCCGGCTTGACGTCGCGGAACGCGATGTCGGCCTGGATGTGGTAGGCCGGCCGCTCCTGCGTGATATCCCACTTCACATCCGCGCCGGGCGGCACCTCGTGCGCGACCATGTTGTAGAGCCGCGCCTCGGGCCCGGCCACGACGACCTGGAAGCCGTCCTCGGCGATGCGGAAGAACGGGTAGAGCGTGTCCATCGCCTCCGTCGCGTCGCCGATCGGCAGCAGGATCTTGCCCGCGGCGGGGCGCGCGTCCAGCGTATCCACGGCGGCGGCGCGGGCGGCGAAGAGGGCGGGAGCGGCGCCCAGCAGGGTCAGCATCGAACGGCGGTCCAGGTTGCGCATAGTCATCGGCATGGTTCCTCGCGTCGGGCGCCAGCGCGGGCCGCAAACGCATCGACAGTGTAGACGCGCCTGTTGCGCAGACAAGAAATTTCGTGAGCGCGCGGCGGCGCCGGGCCTTTTCCAAGGTTTGGAAAATAGCGGCGCAGCTTTTCCAAGCCGTGGAACGGACCGGGGCGTCGGGCAGGGAGAGCGCGGCGGCGCCGCCGCTGCGGCTGGTCCAGCTTGTGATCCAAGGCCTGGCTGCGCCGGACCGCCTCGGCACCCACATCGCGTTCCGGGAACCGGGTGGCAACGCCAGCCCGTGAACGGCCGTCCGCCGGCGGCTTCCTCCAGCCGCCAGGCACCCCGGCGGGGCGGGCGGCGCCCCGCGCTTTTCTTGTTCATTTGGTATTGAACGAACTGAAACAGTCGCTATACTCCCGTCGCGGATTGGGAGCATAACATGGCTTCAGGAACTCAAGGCGCGGACGAGCGGGCGGTGGCCCAGACGGAAAAAGCCGTCATCGAGCTGTTTGTGCGGCTGGCGCAGGTGATCGGCCTGCAGCGCACGGTGGGCGAGATCTACGGGCTGCTCTATGCCACCGAGCGACCGCTGACGATGGATGAGCTGACGCGGCGGTTGCGGATCAGCAAGGGGTCGGCCAGCCAGGGCCTCAAGCTCCTGCGCTCGTTCGGCGCCGTGCGCTCCGAATATATTGAAGGCGATCGCCGGGACCACTATGTGGCCGAGGTAGAGGTGCGGCACCTGCTGGGCGGTTTCCTCCGCGAACGCATGCAGCCGCATCTGGCCTGGGGCGCGACGCGGCTCAACGAGATCGATCAGCTGGTGGCGGTGCTGCCCGGCGATAATCACAAGGTTTTAAAAGATCGGCTGGTGCGCCTGAAACGCTGGCGCACCCGCGGGCAACGGCTGTTGCCCATGATTTTGAAGTTGTTGCGGGCATGAGCGCGGAGCGGCAGGGCGGGGAGGCGGCGTGGTATTGTGTCCGCTCCAAGACGAAGCAGGAGCATGTGGCGGCGGGCAGCCTGCGCCAGGTGCCGGGAGTGGATGTGTTCGCCCCGCGCCTGCGGTTCCGCAAGCACACGCGGCGCGGGCAGGTCTGGTTCGTGGAAGCTCTGTTCCCGGGCTATGTGTTCGCGCGCTTCGACTGGGCGACGCAGCTGAAGGCCGTCCAGTATGCCCGCGGCGTGATCGGCGTGGTGCATTTCGGCCAGCGGCCGGCGCAGGTGCCGGCCGCGATCATGGACGAGCTGCGGCGCACGATGGATGACCGCGAGCTGCGCGTCATCGCCCGGGAGCTGGCGGTGGGCGACGAAGTCCAGGTGGTGGCCGGGCCGATGGCCGGCCTGCAGGTGGTGGTGCAGCAGCTGCTGCCCGCGCGGGAGCGGGTGAAGGTGCTGCTGGAATTTTTGGGTCGTCGCGTCGAGGCGGAAGTCCCCCTCGCCGAATTGACGACCGAGTGGCAGCACCCGTTGCGGTCGGGTTGAGCGGTGGCGGTGCGCGTGCGCCGCCCGGACAAACATGGAAAGGCAGAGTCAGCCTTGGTGGCAGGGGCCGCGCGGCCAACGGATGCGCGACCAAGGGCGGCAGCTTGCCCAGCTGTGCCGGTACCAAACAGGGAGCAGGATATGAAGAAGCAAGCGACAGGCAAAACGGCGTTGATCACCGGCATCACCGGGCAGGACGGTTCCTACCTGGCGGAGCTGCTGCTGGCCAAGGGCTATCGGGTCCATGGCATCATCCGCCGCTCGAGTTCGTTCAACACCCAGCGGCTGGAGCATCTCTATGCGGACCCGCACGCCAAGCGGCTGAAGCTGCATCTGCACTATGGCGACCTGACCGATTCCAGCAACCTCAACCGGCTGCTGGAAAAAGTGGCGCCGGACGAGATCTACAACCTCGCGGCGCAGTCGCACGTCAAGGTCTCGTTCGAGGTGCCCGAATACACCGCTGACGCCGACGCCATCGGCACGCTGCGCATCCTCGACGCCATCCGCGAGACGGGCCTGCGCTCGCGCTTCTACCAGGCCTCGACCTCGGAGCTCTACGGCAAGGTGCAGGAAGTGCCGCAGACCGAGAAGACGCCGTTTTATCCGCGCTCGCCCTACGCCGTGGCCAAGCTCTACGCCTACTGGATCACCGTGAACTACCGCGAGGCCTACGGGCTGCACGCGAGCAACGGCATCCTCTTCAACCACGAAAGCCCGCGCCGCGGCGAGACGTTCGTCACCCGCAAGATCACCCGCGCCGTCGCGCGCATCCTGGCCGGCAAGGACGAATGCCTCTACATGGGCAACATCGACGCGCGCCGCGACTGGGGCTATGCGCCGGACTTCGTCGAGGGCATGTGGCGCATCCTCCAGCAGCCCCAGCCGGACGATTTCGTCCTCGCCACCGGCGAGATGCACAGCGTGCGTGAGTTTCTCGAGCGCGCCTTTGCGCTCGTCGGCCATCCGCTCGTGTGGCAGGGCAAGGCCGCCAAGGAAGTCGGCAAGTGCGCGCAGACCGGCCGCGTCCTGGTCCAGGTGGACCCCCGCTACTACCGCCCGGCGGAAGTGGAACAGCTGCTCGGCAGCCCGGAGAAGGCCCGGCGCAAGCTCGGCTGGACGCCGACCGTGAAGTTCCCCGAGCTGGTCCGCCTCATGGTCGCCGGCGACCTCGCGCACGAGGGGCTCGATCCGTTGAAGATCATGACCGCCGGCTGAGGCGCCGCCCGGACGGCCGGCCGCGGGAGTTGCACCCATGACAGCGCGAAAAATCGATTATTTGTTGAGCGTCCCGCCGGCGATGAGCGCGGCGCTGGCGCAGTGCGAGCCGCGCATCGCCGCCAGCGCCTTCGCCGCGAGCGATCCGCCGGGCCGGCAGCTCGGCTCCGGCGGCGGCGCGGCATGGCTGCTGGAGCAGGCGTGGCGCGCGCAGGCCGGCGCGCCGGCGTTTGAAGCCTGGCTCGGGGCCGGCATCAAGGTCATCGTTCATGGCGGCGGCGAAAGCCGGCGGCTGCCGGCCTACGCGGCGCCGGGCAAGCTGTTCCTGCCGCTGCCCGTCTTCCGCTGGGCGCTGGGGCAGCGCCTCGACCAGACGCTGTTCGACGCGCAGCGGCCCCTGCTCGACGCGCTCGCGGCGCGCGCGCCGGCCAGCAGCCGCGTCATGATTGCCAGCGGCGATGTGCTCATCCGCGCGGGCCGCGAACTGCCGGCGCTGCCGGACGCCGACATCATCGCCATCGGCTTGGGGGCCAAGCCGGAGACGGCGCAGCACTTCGGGGTGTTCTTCTGCCCGCACCACGCGCCGGACCAGCTGGCCTTCTTCCTGCAAAAGCCGACGACGGACCGCATCCGCGAGCTGGCGAACGAGCATCTGTTCTTCATCGACACCGGCATTTGGCTGCTGAGCGCGCGCGCCGTGGCGGCGCTGCTGGCGCAGTGCGGCTGGGACCCGGCTGCGCAGGGCTTCCGCGGCGGCGCGGCGGGGGGCTACGGACTGTACGATGAGCTCGGCCTGCACCTGGGCAGCACGCCCCGCGATCCGCATCCCGTGTTCAGCCGCCTGACGACCGCCGTGGTCACGCTGCCCGGCGGCGCCTTCCATCATTTCGGCAACAACCGCGACATCGTGGAGTCGGCGTTGCAGCTCCAGAATCTCGGCATGGACCACACCGATCCCGGCATGGTGCGGGGCGGGCTCCATCCGCAGCAGTTCATTCAGAACGCCATCTTCCATTTCCCTCTGCGGCGCGAAATCAACCACACCCTGTGGGTCGAGAACAGCTTCATCCCGGCCGGCTGGCAGCTCGCGCACGAGCATGTGCTCACCGGCGTGCCGGAGAACGACTGGCGCCTGCGGCTCGAGCCGGGCGCGTGTCTCGACTTCGTGCCGGTCGGCGCGAAAAATTTTGCCGTGCGCGCCTACGGCATGGGCGATGTCTTCCGGGGCAGGGTGGGGGACGCCCCGACGCGCTGGTTCGGCCGGCCCGCCGCCGACTGGTTCGCCGCGCGCGGCCTGACACTGGCCCAGGCCGGGCTCGAGGCCGCGCAGGATCTGCAGCAGGCGCAGCTTTTCCCGGTGTTGGCGCTGGAGGCGCTCGATGGCGCGCTGCTCGAGTGGCTCTGTGCCGCCCAGCCTGCGGACGACCCCCGCTGCCGGAGCTTGTGGCTCGCGGCGCCGCGGCTTTCTGCGAGCGAGCTCGCGCAGCAGGCGCAACTCGCGCGCTTGTACGCCCAGCGCCGCCGCTTCCGCGAAAACGTCCTGCCCCACCTCGCGCTGAACCACGAGAAGAGCATTTTCTACCGGCTGGACCTGGCGGCGACCGCCGAGCTCTTTGCGGAAAGCGCCTTGCCGCTGCCCGCCATGCCGGAGATGGCGGCGGCGCGCGACCCGCTGCTGGGCGTGCACGACCACGTGTTCCGCGCCGCCGTGCAGCGCAAGCGCGGCGCGCCGGACTGGGAAGCCGAAGAGCGGGCGGCCTTCGCGCTGTTGCGCGAGACGCTCGTGGCCCCCGTCAAGACGCAGCCGGTGGCGCCGGTGCTCAAGGTGCTCGAAGATCAAATCCTGTGGGGCCGCAGCGGGGTCCGCCTCGACCTCGCCGGCGGCTGGACCGATACGCCGCCGTACTGCCTGGAGCACGGCGGCAGCGTCGTCAATGTGTCGGTGGATATCAACGGCCAGCCGCCGATCCAGGTGTTTGCGCGCGTCTGCGAGCGGCCCGAGCTGGTCGTGCGCTCGATCGACCTCGGCCTCGAGGAGCGGCTGCGGACCTATCAGGACGTGGCCGACTACAGCCGCATCCAGAGCGGTTTCTCCATCGCCCGCGCCGCGTTTGCGCTCTGCGGCTTTCATCCCGATTTCAACGACGGCGGCCACGCCACGCTCGAGGCGCAGCTCAAGGCGCTGGGCGGCGGCCTCGAGATCTCGCTCCTGGCGGCGGTGCCGAAGGGCTCCGGCCTCGGCACGAGCAGCATCCTCGCCGCCACGCTGCTGGGCACGCTGGCCGAATGCTGCGGCCTGAACTGGACCACCGACGAGATCTTCCGGCGCACGTCCGCGCTCGAGCAGATGCTGACCAGCGGCGGCGGCTGGCAGGACCAGGTCGGCGGCCTGCTGCACGGCATCAAATTGGTTTCGACCCGGCCCGGGTTGGACCAGCAGGCGACGGTGCGCTGGCTGCCGGAGCGGTTCTTCTCCGGCGATTTTGCCAACGAGCGGCTGCTGCTCTATTACACCGGCCTCACGCGCGTGGCGCACAACATCCTCAAGGAAATCGTGCGCGGCATCTTCCTCAATGACGGCGCCACGCTCGACTGTCTCGGCGCCATCGGGCGCAACGCGGCCTATGTCCAGGACGCGATCCAGCGCCAGGACTTTGCCGGGTTTGGCGAGGCGATCCGGCGCAGCTGGGAACTGAACCAGCGGCTCGATGCGGGCACGAATACGCCGGCGACCCAGGCCATTCTCGCGGCTGTCGCGGACGACCTGCTGTCGGCCAAGCTGCTGGGCGCGGGCGGCGGCGGCTACTTCCTGATGGTCGCCCGCGATCCCGCCGCGGCGCACCGCATCCGGCGCACGCTGACCGCGCGGCCCCCGAACCCGCGCGCGCGCTTTGTGGATTTTTCGTTGTCGACGACCGGCCTGCAGATCACGCGGAGCTGAGGCAACGCGCCGCGCGGGCTGCGCCAGGAAAGCGGAACATGAATTTTTGGGAACAACAGCGGGTGGTGGTGACCGGCGGCAAGGGCTTCCTGGGCACGCACGTGGTCGCGGCCCTCCAGGCGCGCGGCGCGGCCGCGCTCCACATCGCGAACCTGCCGGACTGCAACCTCTGCGAGGTCGCCGATGTGCGGCGCATGCTGGCGGCGGCCCGGCCGACGCTGGTGATCCACCTGGCCGCGCGCGTCGGCGGCATCGGCGCCAACCGCGCGAACCCGGCGGTCTTCTTCTACGAGAACCTCATGATGGGCGTCCCGCTGGTCCACGAGTGCTGGCGGGCCGGCGTGCAAAAGATGGTGCTGCTCGGCACGATCTGCGCCTATCCCAAGTTCACGCCCGTGCCGTTTCAGGAGGAGCATCTGTGGGACGGCTATCCCGAGGAGACCAACGCGCCCTACGGCCTCGCCAAGAAAATGCTGCTCGTCCAGTCGCAGGCCTACCGGCAGCAGTACGGGTTCAACTCGATCTTTCTCCTCCCGGTCAACCTCTACGGGCCGGGCGACAATTTCAACCCGGAGCATTCGCACGTCATCCCGGCGCTGATCAAGAAATGCGTCGAGGCGCGCGAGGCCGGCGCGGACTCCATCACCGTGTGGGGCGATGGCTCGGCGACGCGCGAGTTCCTGTTCGTCCGCGACGCCGCCGAGGGCATCCTGCTCGCCGCCGAAAAGTACAACGACAGCGCGCCGGTCAACCTCGGCAGCCACTTCGAGATCAGCATCAAGGACCTCGTCACGCTGATCGCGCGCCTCACGGGCTTCCACGGCCGCCTGATCTGGGACACGACGCAGCCGAACGGCCAGCCCCGCCGCAAGCTCGACGTCAGCCGGGCGGAAAAGCTGTTCGGCTTCCATGCCCGGACGGACTTCGAGGCGGGTTTGCGCGAGACGATTGCGTGGTACGAGAGCGCGCGGAAGAAGGAAGAAGGAAGAAGATTTTGAATTGTGCATTGTGAAGATGGGGAGATGGGAAAATTTTGAATTTTGAATTGTGCATTTTGAAATGAGAAAGAGAAGAAAGACGGAAGAATTTTGAATTGTGCATTGTGAAACAGGAGAGACGGAAGAATTTTGAATTGTGAAATGTGCATTTTGGATTGTGAATTGAGAAAGCGCAGAAAGACGGAAGAATTTTGAATTTAACTTGATGGTGACATGCCGATGAACATCGAACATCCAACAGCGAACATGGAGCAGCGAACCGAGGGGCGGGGGTGGCGCGTGCTGGAAGGCCTGGCGCTGCTGTGCCTGCTGGCGTCGCCGCTGGTGGCGCCGGTGCTGATCGGCGGCTCGCGTCTCTGGGCGTCGGGTCCGCTCATGGCGCTGGCGTTTCTGGGCGCGCTGCTGGTCGGTGTGCGCGCCCTGCGCGGGTCCGGCGCCGCGGCGGCGCTGCACGTGCCGCCGGGCACGCTGGCGTGGCTGGGCTTCCTCGGCTACAGCGCGGTGGCGATCTTCCTCTACGGCAACCCCTACGAGGCGCGCGTCGAGCTGCTGCGCGCGGCCAGCCTGTGGGCGGCCTACTGGGCGTGGGCCAACCTCGGTGTCGCGGCCCGGCAATGGCGATGGGTCTTGGCCCTGTTGCTGCTGGCGGCGGCGGCGAACGCGCTCTACGGGCTGTACAACCACTTCATGGGCATGCCCGACCGCGTCCTCTGGTTCGACCGCCTGGAGGAGAAAGCCTCCTACGGGGAGCGCATCAGCGGCACCTACTTCTGTCCGAATCACTGGGCGAACTGGCTGGCCTTGCTCGCGCCGGTGGCCCTGGCGCTGGTCTTCACGGCGGAGGCCGGCGTGCTGCTGCGGTTGCTGGCCGCGGGCGCGCTGCTGGTTTTCCCGCTGGCCATCCACGTCTCGCAATCGCGCGCCGGCCTGATCGGACTGGTCGTCGGGCTCATGGTGACGACGTTGGCGCTCGCGTGGCGGCGCAGCCGGTTGTTGTTCGCCATGCTGCTGGTCGCCCTGCCTTTGCTGGTGGCGGGCGGCGGCTATGTCTATTGGCAGCATTCGCCGGTGTTCCGGGCGCGCGTCGCCAGTGTGTCGGAGGAACTCAATCCCGATCAGGCTTTCCGGCTGAACACCTGGCGCGACACCTTGCTGATGTTCCAGGCCCAGCCGTGGGTCGGGCACGGCCCGGGCAGCTATCCTTGGGCGCTTGAGGCTCACCGCCAGTATATGCGGGATACGGATCATCAGTCGCTCTATGCGCACAACGACTATCTGCAGAGCATCGCCGAGTATGGTATCGCGGGCACAGCGCTGGTGGCGCTGCCGCTGGCGTGGATCCTGTTGAGGTTCCTCGGCGTGGCCCGGCGCCGGACGACCCCGCAGACCACTGCGCTGTTGCTGGCCGGGGTGCTGGGCGCCTGGGCCGCCGCGCTGGCCCATGCGACGCTGGATTTCAATCTGCACATCTATGCCAACTTGGCCACGCTGGCGGCGCTCAGCGGGCTGGTGGCGGGGCGGCTCCAGGGGCAGCGGGACTGGGTTCTGCCCGCGGCCGGGCGCGCGCTCTGCCGTGTGGGCGCGGCGCTCACCGCGTTGCTGCTCGGCGTGATGGGCTGGACGCTCGTCTCCTATTATCTGGAAGTGCGGGCGAACCATGCGTTCCTGGCCATCAACTACGCGGCGGGCGAACGCGCCGCGCGGCTGGCCTTGCGTGTGGATGGCGCCAACTGGTATGCGGAGGATACGCTGGGCAATCTCCTGCAGTCGCGGGCGCGGTGGGGCCAGGACGAGCGCGAACGGAAAGCCGATGCTGAAGGCGCCGTGCAGGCCTTTGCGCGGGCGGCGGCCGGCAACCGCCATAATATGGAGACCCGGTTCGAGCAGGGGATGGCTTTGATCGCGTGCGGGAGCACCGAGGAAGGGCTCCGCCTTGTGCGGCTGGCGGCCGATACCCATCCTTGGATCGAGATGTATCGCTCGCAGTTGGGCGTGCAGCTGCGGCAGGCGGGCCGCTATCCTGAAGCGCTGGAGGAATTCCGCAAGGCCGCCAAGATCAAGTGGAATCCGATGATCAACAACAACATCGTTTGGCTGGAGAAGCAGGTCAAAGAGGCGGAAGAGAAGAAGAAGAAATTGTGAATTGTGCATTTTGAATTGTGAAGTGGGAAATGGGAAGAGATTTGGAATTGCGAATTGTGAAGTGTGAATTGTGAAGTGGGGAGGGCGAAGAGATTGGGAAGCGTGAAGAGATTGGGAATTTTGAATTGTGAATTGCGAAATGCGAAGAGATTGGGAAGCGTGAAGAGATTGGGAATTTTGAATTGTGAAGTGACGAAGGCGAAGAATTGCGAATTTTGAATTGGGGAATGAGGCAGGGT
>CAIWHP010000278.1 GCA_903912445.1 uncultured Lentisphaerota bacterium | reverse complement strand
GCCTTGCGATACCACTTTATAGACTTGGCATAATCCTTCGGAACGCCCTTACCTTTCTCGTAAATAATGCCAAGGTCTAATTGCGCACCAGCATCTCCCTGATCAGCCGCCTTACAATACCATTTGACGGCTTCAGCATAATCCTTCTGAACGATGGCATCAGGTTCGTTGAGAACGGTAACGAACATGGAACAGCCGTAATAGAAACAGCGACCAAGCATACACTGCGCACTAACATTACCCTGTTCCGCCGCCTTGCGATACCATTTCATGGCCTCGGCATAATTCTTCGGAACTTTGTCACCAACATCGTAATTCATGCCAAGCATTAGTTGCGCCTTGGCATTGCCTCGTTCAGCAGCCTTACGAAGCTGTTCAATGTCCATGCTGGCGACGACGTCCACCCGACCATTTTGGCCTATAATGCGTGTAGCAGTCTTGCTTTGACCACAACACCTAATTGGCGCGAACAACAAGACGATAAGGGCCACCCCAACCAGACAAGAAATTGCTCCGGCGCGCCCACCGGAGACGCACTGCTTTTCGACCGTAAGTTGACACTGAAAAACCATATGCGCATTCTCACGCGGCGCGGCGTTAAGTCAAGCCGATTCGGGGTCGTTTTTCTACGTGGGCGGGCGCCTGCGGCGGGCATTCGGCGCGCCAGGACAAGGCGGGTGCGCGCCGTGGCGAGCCTCAGTCGTAAGCGGGTGCGGGATCTCCGCCATCGTAATCCGGGAAGATCTGGATCTCCTCGGCAGAGGGTGGGCCGTCAGACTTCGCTGGTTGATGGTCCTGATCTTCAACGAGTGCTTCCGGTTGAGCCTCATGCCGTGCGATAACTAAAACCCCCGCCTTCGCGGCGGCCTTCCTTCAAGCCTGCAGCGCGTGGCGGCAGTCGCTGCGCTCGCGCGCGACCCGTACGGAGCCGCACAACCAACTTGGTTCAGCCACTGCATCGGCCAGGGCGCCATCGCCCCAGCGGAGTTTGATCAGATGCCTCGCACCCGTTGAGCCGCACTCAGTTGCGTGATTCACGCACGCGGGCATAGCCATTGCCGCCCACTTCTCGCTTTGCGGCAGCCAAACAGTCCGAACAGGACAACCTTAAAACCGTGCCTTTCCACGGCATAATATTGTGACTGCGGCCACGCCTTGACCCGCGTACCGGAAACCGATCCAGTCGCTGACTCGCCGCCAGCTTAAAACGCCTTCCTCGCCCGGCATAATACCCTGAGTCGGGTTATCTCTCGCCTCCTGCCGCCCACGCCGGCCGACCAACCAACCTTGGCGGCTGCGTGGGGCCGTCTGTCTTTCAGGAGGGCCTATGAGCCCAAGAGCAGGTGAGCTACTGCTGGACGTGATCCAGCCGATGCTGATCGCGGTGGTGCCGCAGGTAGTGAAGACCACCGGAGCGGAAGATCCCGAAGAACTGGTGCAGGATGGCATGTGCATGGCAGCGCAGGCCATCGAGACGTTGGAGAACCAGGGCAAGGAGTTGATGCCCAGGAGTGTGGCCTACTACACCATCCAGCGGCTCAAAAGTGGACGCAGGTCGCAGTACGCCGGCCGCATGGACGCCATGTGCCCCGGCGCCACGCTCGACAAG
This sequence comes from uncultured Lentisphaerota bacterium, assembly GCA_903912445.1. Lineage (GTDB taxonomy): Bacteria > Verrucomicrobiota > Kiritimatiellia > CAIQIC01 > CAIQIC01 > DP16D-bin41. The sequence goes on along the minus strand of CAIWHP010000278.1, from coordinate 35,043 downwards.
CAGGTTGTGATGGCTGACATGGACGCCGCGGCACCCGTAGAGGACAACGAAATGTTGACCATGGGCGACATGCTGGCGTCGGACGACGAAGACGCTGCGACCTTGGCGGCGCGCGACATCGACTGGTCGCTGATCGAGGCGTTGCTGAGCGAGCGCGAGCTCAAGGTGCTACAGGCGCTGGTAGAGGGTCGTGGCACGAACGAGATCGCGTTCGGTTGCCAGGTGTCGGCACCGGCGATCACCCAGGCCAAGCGGCGGATCGGTCAGAAGATCAGCGGCAGCTGGGGCGAAGGCATGGTGCGCGAGGTCGGCAGGGTGCCAGCGTGGCGCGCAGGGCTGCGGGCCACACGGCCAATGTAGAGCGTGAACCGTCCGGCGGCCGTCACAAGGGTGGCGGTCGCCGGATGGCCGCGCTTCGTCCCGCTCAACCATCCGACCCATTTTGTTAGCTATGCCAGCACCGGATGATCCGATGGCGATTATGTTCGTCCATGGATTGAAGCGAGGCTTGACTTGGCGGGGTGGCGCGTGAAAATGCACGCATGATATTTTCGTGTCAGCGCGCGGTCGAAAAGTGGTGCTCCCGCGGCGGGTGCTCCGAAGCAATTTCTTATCTGGTCGTAGACGTCATAAACGCCGGCGGGCCCTAGGAGCGAAAAGATGATTGGGCGTAATTCACATTGTCTTTGTGGCAGTGGAAAGAAGTACAAGAAGTGCTGTCTGGGGAAAAAGGATTGGGAGAAAATTATCCAGCAGCCTGATTTTACAAAGCATCTTACGGTACGCGGGAAGAATACTTTATTTCTCAACGGAGTCGCATCAATTCTGGGGCTTGACCCAGCTCAGCGACAGTTTGAATGGTCTCTTCTAAAAGAACGCATGACACCGGATCGTGTCGGCAAGATCCATCAACACCTAGCTGAGGTTTGGCCCAGTGCTGATGATCTTGAGCGGCTTCTCAAGGAAGTAGGGAGTCTCTCTGGTCTATATTCCGGGACCTATACTCCAGATGCGATAATAAGAAGCGTGACGCGGCATGCTCTGTACTCGGATTCGATCATGTTGTTTGACCCGCTCATATATCCAGGAAGCGTGCGCCCCGAATTCGATCCCATCATTCATCCGGAAAAACATGTTTCTCAGACTATTAAGGGTCTCTATATTTGGTTTTCCCTTGCGCCTCTTTTGAGCTCGGGTATCCTCAAAATCATACGTTCGCCTGCGGACTATGATCATGCTCTTCGTTGGAATTCTCTCCTGGAGGAAGAAGATCGCGTAAAACGCCACCCAGAGCTGAAGGAGTTAATTGATAAGTTTGTGAAGACCGCCGATATAAAGGATGGCGAGTTTGGATGGATGACAGAATATTTCGAGCTAAGTTTATCAGACGAGCAAGTCTTCGAGTTGATGAAACCACATGGCTTCTCGAAAGAAGAGCTTGATTGTTTCCTTCAGTATCGCGAGAGGAAAAAGAGGAGCCATCCTTTCTATACAGAACGACGTCATGACGAATTATGGATGGCAACACAAGGTGAATGTTACGGCATGGCTCGTTGTGTTGCCGAGATGTCCGGTGCGTTTCTGCTGACTGATAATCAAGTACGCTGGAAAATGATCGAGATTGATCGACGCGAAGCTAAAGTAGACGATTCTGGCTGGGAACCATTTGCTTCAGGCGTGCAGAACTCCGCCTTGAAATACTTAAAAGACATTTCATTGAATGACTGCCTCAAACTCCGAAGCGACGGTCTGTTAGATCGCATGCGTTCATTTCTGAGGCGTGTGTGGGCTAAATCTCAAATTGGCTCGGAGTTTTCGAAGGCGACTGCTGAACAGTTTACGGCAGAGTTGAGCGATGAAATCGCTGCTGCCGAGGCGGAGTGGGAGAAAATAGACGCGAATCTGTTTAAGTGGTTCGCTGGAGAGTTCGCAGCAACACTGGCTGCTGCCCCTTCGATTGGCTTAGCAAATGCAGGGTGGCTTGCAGCCTCTCTAAGTATCTTAGGCATAGCCAACTTAACTGAGGCGCAAATTAGTCGCAGAAATCTGCCTCGGCGAATGCCGGGCGCCTTCTTCCTTGAACCGCAGAAGAAAGCGAAGCCGCGAAAATGTTAACCCCGCCAGCCCTGCGGCCCCGTAGCACCCGCGACATAGCGGTCCTGCTCAAACGGACTCGGGCGGTCCATCCGCTACGCTCCTGCGCATAATGCGCCAAGCACCGGACTTGACACTGCGGGGTGCCCCGCGAGAATGCGCGCCCACGCATCACATGTAGAACGGGAAACACGGAGATAAAAATGACTGAGTACGCTGAAGGACAAGTTGTGAAGGGCAAGAGTCCGCCGAAGGAATGTCCGGAAGGATTCTACTGGCGCAAGGTCATGGGCGTGGATGCGTTCAAGCTGTTGGTCAAGAAAGAGCGCAAGGCGCCGGGGACCAGCGGGACCAAGAGCATTGAGGACGAGATCCGGCTGACGGTCAATCGTGTGGCGTTTGGTGTCCGTAACTACATGCAGAACGAAGCGGGCTTCAAGGAAGTCATGGCAGCCGCCAACCTGAGCGGGAAGGCTCTGCAGAACTTTGCGTTGTGGTCAGGTAACGCCGCCACAGCCAAGATCGAACTGGAGCAGGTCAAGGTGACGGCCGTGGCGAAGGCGAACGCCGCGCTGCGGGATGCCGGCCTCATGATCGGGTCGGATGGAGCGATCAAGCCGATTCCGACAATGTAACCTGGCGTGTAGCTCGACCCGAAGGGCGCCGGCTACGGCGCCCTTTCTTTTAGCTCTGGTCCGGTCGAGATGCGCTCAGTCCCCGCCCTGGTCCACTTCATCCTCGTCGAGACCGAGGTAGCGATGGATCTCATGGAGCAGGGTGCGTCGGACCTGCGTGCGGAACTCTGGCCCATCGCTCCGGACGTTCTCACGGATGTTTTCAAGGAAGAGGATGAGTTGTGGCTGGCGCCCAGACGCTTCCTTGGCGCCCCCAGAGGTCGTGGAAGTGACGAGCCCGAGCGTCCGGTCGGCCGCGATGCCACTGGCGACCAGGGCGGCGCTGGGCTTCGGCTCGAAAGTGACGGACAGTCCTGCGAGCCGGCTGCGCACCTCGCATGGTAGGGCCGCGAGCACGGCCGCGACCTCCTGCTGAGCGGCGCGGGTCAGGCGGGACCAAAGGCGGGCGTCATGGCGTGAGCTGGACATGGGCGGTGGATACCGCAGGCGTGAGGGGAGTGCAAGCCACCGACAGTCAGGGGTAACGGCGTATCAGCGGACGGTGTGCGGTTGAACCATCCGGCAGTCGTCACGAGGTAGTGGTCGCCGGAACGCTTTGTCCCGCGCCGTGGGGAAATCCGATCAATTCATTTTAGCAATTCCGCGCTTGCAGTGGCTCGAGGAGAAGGGCTTCAAGAGCTGGCTATTCGCTGACCGCATAGAACATGGTTTTGTTACGGCTTTTGCTACGGTGCATGCAGGATCAAGCAGGGTTAAATACGCTTATTCCTCAGGAAAATGCAAATTTATTGGGGTACGCGTAGACTGTAAATCTGACTCCGAAAGGATTCGATGGTTCGACTCCATCCCCCGCCACCATTCACGAGTCACTGCAAACCAAGCCACTGCACAACAGCCGCACCGCCCCCTGACCTGCGCGCCAACCTCCTCCACCGCCGGCCTCTTCCTGTTCCAGGGCTTCCGCACGCTTATTTGTCCCGCAACGGGGCTTGACTCTGTCCGGCGGCCCGCGAAAATGCGCGCGTGTTTTTTCCCTGTCATCGAACGGTCGAAACGCGGCGTGCCCGGGCCGGATCTGCCAAGGTAGCGTTTCCGCAACCCCGGCGCTGCTGTCGACGCCAAGCGTCAGGCCCCGGGCGCTAGGAAAAACTGGAAGGTTATTATGAATCCGATTGGAACCCCCCTCAAAGCCAATGCCACGCGCGCCCTGCTGCTGGGCTCCGGCGAGCTGGGCAAAGAAGTGGTCATCGAATTGCAGCGCCTTGGCGTCGAAACGATTGCCTGCGATTCCTATGCGAACGCCCCGGCCATGCAGGTGGCGCACCGTGCGCACGTGTTTTCCATGCTCGATGGCGCCGCCCTGCGCCGTGTGGTGGAACAGGAAAAGCCCCACTACATCATCCCCGAGGTGGAGGCGATTGCGACCGAGACCTTGCTGGAGCTCGAAAAGGAGGGCTACCAGGTGATCCCGACCGCGCGGGCCGCGCGTCTCACCATGAACCGGGAAGGGATCCGCCGCCTGGTGGCGGAAGAGCTGAAGCTTCCGACGTCGCGCTACCTCTTTGCCGCCAACGAAGCCGGGTTCCGCGCCGCGGTGGCCACCATCGGGTATCCGTGTGTGATCAAGCCCATCATGTCGTCCTCGGGCAAGGGGCAAAGCGTGGCCCGCAGCGAAGCCGACCTGGCCAAGGCTTGGAAACATTCCCAGGAGGGTGGCCGCGCCGGGGGCGGCAAAGTCATTGTGGAGGGCTTCGTTGACTTCGATTACGAAATCACGCTGCTGACCATCCGGCATGCGCAGGGCACATCCTTCTGCGCGCCCATCGGCCACATCCAGATCGACGGTGATTATCGCGAATCCTGGCAGCCCCATCCAATGAAGCCCCAGGTGCTGGCCGAAGCCGAGCGCATGGCCGGTCTGGTCACCAATGCGCTGGGCGGCCGCGGGCTCTTTGGCGTCGAGTTGTTCGTGAAGGACGACCAGGTGATTTTTTCCGAAGTGTCCCCGCGTCCGCACGACACGGGCATGGTCACACTGCTGTCGCAGGATCTCTCGGAATTTGCCCTGCATGTGCGGGCGATTCTGGGGCTCCCGATCCCCAACATTGCCCAGCACGGGCCCAGCGCCTCGGCGGTGATTTTGCCCGTAGGAAATTCCGCCATGGTGGCCTTCGACAATTTGCCCGTCGCGCTCGCCCAGCCGGATACGGCCCTGCGTTTGTTCGGCAAGCCCGGTGTGACGGGACACCGCCGTATGGGCGTGGCCTTGGCGCGCGCGGCCACCATCGAAGAGGCCCGCACGAAAGCGAAGGCCGTGGCCGCCGCGGTGGCCGTCCACCTGTGACGATGAGAGCCCTCGCAGGTTCACGTATTTAGCAGGCTGACCGCCGGAATGGCGGGCCAAGATCGCTCACTTACAAACGTCCACGCACAGCACGTCGCCCACGGCGTTGCGCAGGAAAAGGCGCCCGCCTGCAAGCGCCGGCACCGTCCAGCACCGGCCGGAGAGCACCCGCGCCTGCGCCAGTATCCGGCAGGCTTCCGCCGTCGCCTCAACGACCAGAAGAGTCCCGTTTTCCTGGAGCGCGATCAATTTCCCGTCCGCCAGGATCAGCGACCCCAAGCCGGTTTCCGGGCGCGTCCATCGCACCTCGCCGGTCTGCCAGTCGAGGCAGCGCAGCTGTTTGTCGTCGAAGCCGTAGAGGGCGCCTTTCCACAGCACGCAGGTACCCAGATAGGTCCGCATGTTCTTGTTGCGCCAGACCTCGACCGGCTTGCCCGTGGACAGATCAAAAAGGGCGCAGCCCACGCCGTGTCCGGTCGAGACAAACAGCTTCCCCTCCGAGATGATGACGTCGGAAGCGTTCTGGTCCCAGGTCGTCTTCCAGGGAAGCTTCCAGAGCACTTTGCCCGTCTGCACTTCTGCGGCCACGATCTCGTGACCGCTGACCAAGGCAAAGCACGCCTGCCCTCCGTTGTCGAAGAGCACCGGCGTGGAATACCCGGGATAGCCGGGACCGTTGTCCCACAGCACCTTGCCGGTGAGCTTGTCCACCGCGGTGCCTGCCGTGCCCACCGGGAGGATCAGGTGCGCGCCTGCCACCACCGGGGAACCGGCAAACCCCCACCACACGTGGTAATCGGCCTTGGTGGCGGCCGGCGGCGCGAATTTTTTCGACCAGAGCACCCGGCCCGTCGAGGCGTCCAGGCAGAAACAGTCGCCGAATTTGCCGAGCGTGTAAACCCGGCCGCCATCCACCGTCGGGGTGGCGAGGGGGCCGCCTTGATAGGCCTTTGGGTCAAGCAAGGCAGGATAGGTGTGCTTCCAGAGCACCTTGCCCGTTTCGGCGTCCAGACAGAAGACCGTGTCGAGTTGGTCGCGATTGCCCAGCGTGTACAGGCGGCCTTGGGCCACGGCGCAGGAAGAAAAGCCTGTTCCCACAGACGCCTGCCAGCGCACCGCCGGACCGGACCCGGGCCAGGTCACGGACCAGCCGGATTCCGCGGAGCTGCCATTGCCCTGCGGCCCGCGCCACTGTGGCCAATCGTCGGCCTGTAGCGCCATCCCACCAGCCCAAACCACCAAGCCCATCCACAGCGCGCTGAACCTTCGATCCTGTTTCATGTGGCCCTTTTAAGAGCTGTATTTTCGCGACGGGTTTTTCGATCAACGGCCGAACATGGTAACAGCGTGCATGTTGCGCACAAGCCGTTTTACAGCTGCCCAGAAACCCCGCCCCGCCTATGCTCATCAAGGTCCGAGCCGGCGGTCGGCGTGCTCATGGGAGCGGGATACCAGTGAGAACGCGCGAACGTTCAAGGTTCAAAGGGTGATCCGGCTGTGCTAGATTCGCGCGCTTTTATGCCTATCATCTGTGATTATCACTGGCACACGCCGTTGTGCCAACATGCGACGGGGCCGATGGAGGCCTACGTCGAGCGCGCGATCGAACTTGGCCTGCGCGAGGTCGGGTTTTCCGATCACAACCCGTTGCCGCGCGGTCTGGGCGCGAACGTGCGCATGACGGAGTCCGAGCTGGACGGCTACGTGAACCGCGTGGTGGAAGTGCAGGCCCGGTATCGCGGTAGGATCGACGTGCGGCTCGGCTTGGAGATGGATTATGTCGAGGGACTGGACACCTACTTGGCTGCACAACTCGCCCGGTATCCGTGGGACTACGTGATCGGCTCGGTCCATTATCTCGATGCCGGATGTCTGCAGAGCGCGTGGCCGAAGCATTATACCGGCGGCGCGCCACAGTTGTACGGGCCATACCTTGCCCTCATCCGCCAACTCGCGGCGAGCGGGTTGTGCGACATCATCGGCCACTTTGATGTTCCCAAACGTTCCGGCTGTCAGCCCACCGCTGCCCAAGCCGACGACATGGCCTGCACCTTGCAGGCCATCGCCAAAGCCGGTACCTGTGTCGAAATCAACACGTCCGGCTATCGGCATCCAGAGCTACCACGCCCGCAACCGTACCCGGCCCTGCCGCTGGTCAAACAGATGCTCGCCTTGGGAATCCCGCTGATGGTGAATTCCGACGCGCACGCACCGGAACAAGTGGGCTTGAGATTCACCGAAATTGACGCTTGGCTGCGGCGTCACGGCTGCCGTCAACTGGCGCGCTTCGCACACCGGCAGCGGAACTTCTACGACCTCTGAGCGTCCGCAGTTTTGATCACGGCTTGGGGCGGGTGGGCCTGGTAGGACTTGAACCTACGACCAAAGGATTATGAGTCCTCCGCTCTGACCAACTAAGCTACAGGCCCAAACATTTACTACCAATGACTTACAAAAGAACAGCAGGACCCTTTATTCGACTTGCTACAGGTATTGCTACTCATTTTCTTGCTCTTTACCTCCAGCAACGCTAAGCTGCCTTGCGTTACTGAAACGAGTGCTACAATAAAGCCGTACCAAGTGTGACTATGGGTCCGCATAGCGAGGTGAATTATGGCATCACTGCTGAAGCGTGGCAAGGTCTGGTATTACCGCAGCTACCAGGACGGGCGCGATGTCTGGAAGAGCACCAAGAAAATTAAGAAGGAAGACGCGGAAAAATATGCCCGCGAGATGGAAGCTTCCCGCAAGGGCCAAGGGGACGTGGAACACTACTTTTCCGCCCTCCTGAATCAGCTCGCCTCCCTGCCTGCCCACATCCAGACCGAGACGCGTACCCGGCTGGCCAGACGCTTGATGATGCTCCAGGGCACCACCATGGAGATCGCCGTCGCATGGCAGGCGTGGCTGGATTCGCCCATGAAAGGCAACCCCGAGCAGATCACCATCGACGGGTATAAATGCATCTGGAACCGGTTCGAAAAGTGGGCGGCCAAACAAGGCTTCACTCATCTGCACGAGATCGCCCTGCAACAGGTCGAAGACTATGCGCGCGACCTATGGCGCCAAAATTTAGCGCCGCGCACGTTCAACGGCCAAATCGTCTTCCTCAAGGGCCTGTTCAACGTGCTGAAGAATCGCGCAGGTATCTTGGAAAACCCATGGGCTACTATCAAGCGTCTCGAAAGGCAAACCCAGAGCCGCAAGAATTTCTCCACCACGGAACTGGCCACCATCTGTCAGCGTGCTACCGGATCCCATCGTTACATGATCGCCGTGGGCCTCTATACGGGTCTGCGCCTGGGTGACGTGGTGAACCTCCGTTGGGATAGCATCCACAACAATCATATCCAACTTGTCCCGAGCAAAACCAAACGTAAGGGCAAGAGCATCGTCATTCCCCTGCACCCCGTTTTGGCCACGCTGTTGGTCGAGCGACGCAAGGAGATTCACGAAGAGTATGTCTTCCCGGTCGAGCGCGCTCTGTACGCAAGTGATGTGACCGCGGTCACGCGCAGGTTCCAAGCCTTTCTGGAGGATGTTTGTGGCATTGTGACGACAGAGAAATCGACCGGGCACCGCAAGAATGTGATCGTGAGAAAATCTTTTCACTCCTTACGGCATAGTTTCGTTTCCCTGTGTGCCATGAACCGCGTCCCGCAAGTGGCCATCCAAGACCTGGTCGGCCACGGTAGCCCGGCGATGACCGCGCTCTATTCGCACGCTGACTTCGACCAGAAGCAGGCCGCCATTGCGACACTGCCGGAGATCTCCTTTGCGCCCGAGGCGTCAGGCTGACCCACAGAGAACGGCCATGTACGACTATCAAGCTCGCGGTCGCCAGATGATGGAAACATCGGTTCGCGCTTCGGACGCCGCGCGTTTCCTCGCCGACATCCGCAAGAAAATCAAAGCGTTCAGGGCTGTACATGACCAATCCAGCCTTCAGCAACTTCAGACAGGTGCAGAGGGCATGCGTGATCTACACCCCACGCTCCCTTCTTACCATGACGCGGTGCAGGAATGTCGTGACGCCGTGGCTTGTCTGACCGCGCCTCCTGCGGAGCCGCAGTTGCCAGCCGCGGAGGTGATGACGTTGATTCAGCAGGCTCTTCAAGCTATTAACGCTGGCGTCGGTCCGCTGCGCGAGCGTGCCGATGCCAACAACGCCACGCTCCTCAAAGCCGCCGCCGATCTCTATCAGCGCACACAGAATCCCGAAAAAGCGGCCATCTTATCCGCCTATCTGGACACTCTCAACATCGCCAAGGCTGCCAAACGCACCAAAATGTCCGTGGGCAAGGCGCACAAGCTGATTCGTGAAATCGAGGTCGAACATAACGCCCGCATCATGCGCCGCGCCTGGGCGCAGGGCGAACACGCCGGTAACGCCTATAAACACGGCAAGAACGGTCCCCTGCGTCAACGGGACTTAGCGGTAAGTAACATTTGAAACTTTCTTGAAACAGTTTCACGTTTGCATTGCGCCTTGATTGACAGTATCCGCCGCCACTTCCGGCGCTCCATTTCTCGCCCGTTTTGAAACTCCCCGACCGTATAGGCGGTAAAGGGCATCGTGTAACCACGATGAACAACCGACCCGGTTCCGCCCAGCACTCCACGAGGAGTAAAGGCATGCCACCTGCCGCTTGCTGGGTGTACCGGGTCATGTGAGAGATGAAGATGGAAACCATGCAGAAGGTTAGGGAATCTGGACTGACACCCGAGCAGGCGATCCGCGAACTACTGACCGCGCCCACCGCCAAACGCACCGCCATGCTGGCGGCCTTGGAAAGCGCTCGTACCAACCGTCCGGCAACGCTGCTGCTGACGCCGACCGAAGCCGCTCGTGAGCTGCGGCTCTCCCGCCAGACCATCTGGCGGTTGTCGCGGCAGGGCGTGCTCAAGCCCGTCCTCATCGGCAGCAGCACCCGTTACCGGCGCACAGAGATCGAGCAACTTGCCACGCAAGGCTTGGCGAAGATCACCGGCGGTGTCCCGTGACACCGCTACAGTTCGCGAAGGCCGAATGTGCCAACCATCAGGCCGACGGATCGTGCCTGGGCGCAACGTTCGACGAACAACTGCGCCCTACCGGCTGCACCCCAAAGGCACACTGCTTGCTCGCCGTTGGTAAACGCTGTCCCTATTTTGAGGCCTGCGTATTACCGATGGCAGAGTTTGTGACGGACCCCAAGCGTGCCGCCGCCTTGCATACGGCATGCGTAGCGTACCGGCGCATGACCGGACAACCTGTAGCGCCAGAACGCAAATGCCCGGACTGCGGCGGGGCCGTGCGCAAGAAGCATCGTTACTGCCCGGACTGTGCTGCCAAGCGGCGTAAGGACACCCTTCGGACGGCACAGCGCGAACGCCGCCAAACGGCGGTTGGCCTGTCAACAGTTATCCCGAAAAAAGCCGCTGTTTCCTTAGGAAAATCAGGTGCTTTTTCGCCCTCTACGCAAAATCCATATCAGGATAGCCATCACCCTCAAACCGGAGTGATTTCGCCTCCTACGCAGGAAGGCTCACCATGAGTGCCCCCGAGAATATTCCGGGCCAGCCTACCGGGCCTGTACCCGAAATCCGCGCGGCCACCCATGCAGCCCGCGTCCGCTTGACCGCCGACGGCATTCCCGCCGTTTTGAAGGAGCTCCCGCGTTGGGTCTGCTGGCGGTTCGAGGTCCGGGATGGACGCCTGACCAAGATTCCGGTTAATCCCCGCACAAACCGCAATGCCGCCTCCAATGACTCCACGACTTGGGCGAGTTTCAAACTGGCCTGGGATCATGCCACCGAGGAAGAAGGCCTGGCCGGCATCGGCTTCATGTTCAATGGCGATGGCATCATGGGCATGGATATTGATCATTGTCTGGACGCTTCCGGCACCATCACACCCGAAGCCCATGCGGCCGTGACCGCGCTCAGCACCTATACGGAAGTGAGCATCTCCGGCCACGGTATTCATGCGCTCTGTCGCGCCAACCTGCCCGACGGCAAAGGGCGCCGGCAGGATTCTTTTGAGTTCTATTGCCGCGGCCGTTTCTTTGTGATCACCGGCGAACGCTGGCCGGATACACCGGCCAGCATCGAACCGCGCCAGTCAGAAGTGGACGACTTGTTGGCCCGGCTGTTCCCGCCGAAGCGGGTGGGCTTGATCGCTTCCGCCGGACTGCGCCACGATTCGGAAGTGCTCGCGCACGCCGAGCGCGCCAAGAATAGCGCCACCTTCTCCAAGCTTTGGGAAGGCGCATGGCAGGCGCTCGGCTATGCCAGCCAGAGCGAAGCCGATGCGGCCTTGCTCAGCATGCTGCGCTTCTGGACCGGCGGCAACAAGGATTGGTCCTTCTCCATGTTCGCCAAGTCCGGCCTTCATCGGGAGAAATGGGACCGCGCCGATTACCGCGAGCTGACCTGGGGCAAGATCAATTCCGGCCCGGTGTTTGGCGACAGCGCGCCGCCCGCCATCCAGCAACCGACGGCCCCACATCCACCCGAGGCGTTCACGCCGCGCTCTTTGACGGATTTTTACGAACTCCCGATCGACGCCTCCAAGACGTTGCTGGGCCATCGTTTTCTCTGCATTGAGGGCGGCATGTTGTTCATTGGCCCTTCCGGTGTCGGCAAGAGCTCCGCTTCCGTGCAGCAAGACGCCCTCTGGGCGCTGGGCCGCCCTGCCTTCGGCATCGAGCCGGCCCGGCCGCTGCGCATCCTCTGCATCCAGGCGGAGAACGATGCCGGCGATATGACCGAGATGGCCGTCGGCATCATGAAAGGGCTCCAACTCACCGAGGCTGATCGCGAGATCATCCGGGTCAATACCATCTATCTCGGCAACAAATGCAGCACCGGTGCGGCGTTCCTGGCTTTCCTTACCAAAGCCGTGGAAAAATTCAAACCCGACATCATCCGCATTGACCCGCTGCAGGCCTATCTGGGTGGCGACCCCAAGGAATCGGAATTGATTTCGCATTTCGTGCGGGAAGGGCTGAACCCGCTGTTGGAAACCTATCAGTGTGCCGCCATCATCAATCACCACACGCCCAAGACCAATCACCGCGACACCAGCGAGTGGAAGCCCAGCGACTGGATGTATGCCGGCGCAGGCGCTGCCGACCTCACGAATTGGGCCCGGGCGGTGTTGGTGATTGATCCCCACGATGCCGACCGGACGGTTTTCCGGTTCATTGCGGCCAAGCGCGGTGGCCGGATTGGCTGGAAGGATGAAATGGGCGCCACACAGTTTGACCGACTTTTCCGACACGCCCGCGAATCCGGCACGATTTTCTGGGAGGATGTGGACCCGCTCGAACTGCCGCTTTCCCAGGATCGCGCCAGCAAGACCCCGGACATGCTCCTCACGCTGGTGCCAGCCCTGAAACCGATTGCCAAGGCTGTTCTGATCAGCAAGGCGCAAGCCGAAGGCATCGGTGTCAATCGTGCACGCGGTTTGATCGAAGAGCTTCTGGCCGAGGAACGGCTTTATGAATGGCGCATCGCGCGCCCGCGCACCAATCCCACTGTTGCGTTAGCCCGTGTTCCACAGCCCGAGCGCGAGTTAGCTCTTACCAAATAAGCGTGTATCTGCTCAGACCTTCAGCGTATCGGGAACCAGCACCCCGATATTGCTTCCCTATGCACGGCCGCAGGGCTCCGGCGTTCTGACCGGATTCGTCTGCGCTCTAGGCGTTGCAGGGCACCCCGGCACTGATCCCGCTTGCGGCCTGCCCCGTCTCTCCACATGGAAGCAGGTTTCCGGGTTGGGGTGGATGCCGTCGCGGCCACCTTGGGGATCCAAGTCTGTTAGGCCGACTCCGGTGATTATGTGTGCAGATCGCGCATGCAATGCTCACAGCGCCAAAGTAAAGCACCTGGTGATGGCTCGCCGGGATGGTCCTGCTTGCGGTAGCCTGCAAATTCTGTATCATGCGACCGTTTACGATGAATTGAGAACGATTCGCCCATAAAATCGCCAAAAATAACAACGCTGATGTCTGCCCCTGTTAACAATTCTGGTATTCGCGACAACCATAAGCGCGGCAGTGTGGGTGATTTTCTTCGCCAGCAACTGCTGCCCGGCGCCGACCTGGACCTGGTGACCGCTTATTTTACGGTTTTTGCCTACGATAAATTACGCGCGGAACTCGATGCGTTGGGGCGCATCCGGTTGTTGTTTGGCGAAGCGGCTTTCATTAAGAATATTGATCCAGAAAATAAAAACGGTGCGGCCTACGTGCTCAGCGATGATGGACTGGTCCTTGCCGGTGGCTTGAACCAGCGACATGTGGCCCAAGCCTGTGCCAAGTGGATCCAAGAAAAGGTGGCGGTGCGGTCGGTGACGCGCACGGGGTTCCTCCACGGCAAGATGTCCTATGTCCACCGTGGCGAGGTTTCGGCAGCGATCTTGGGAAGCTCCAATTTTACCACGCGCGGGCTGGGTCTTGCCGCGGCCAATAATAACGTTGAGCTGAACCTCATCGTCAGCGATGACCGGGATCGCGCTGACCTGGCCGCGTGGTTCGAAGAACTTTGGAACGACACGTCACGCGTCGAGGATGTGAAGCAGCGCGTGCTTGATTTCCTGCTGCAAATTTATCGGGATCAACCCCCGCAATTCGTCTATTTCAAAACGCTCTTCCACCTTTTTAAGAAGTTCATTGATAACGGCACGGATCTCGAAGCGGCCCTGAAGCGGACCAGTCTTCTGGAAACCGGGGTCTGGAAGGCGCTGTTTGATTTTCAGAAAGATGGCGCCAAAGCCGCCATCAACAAGCTGCGCCAATACAACGGCTGCATTCTCGCCGACAGCGTTGGCCTCGGGAAGACCTTCGAAGCGCTTGCCGTCATCAAATATTTCGAACTGAAAAATGAGCGGGTGCTCGTGCTGTGTCCTAAGAAATTGGCCGACAATTGGCTCCTGTACCGCCTGAATAGCGCGCTCAACCCCTTCGAGAAAGACCGCTTCCGCTACGATGTCCTTCATCACACCGATCTTTCGCGCGCCGATGGCGCGTCCAACGGCATTGATCTGGCCGCCCTGAACTGGGGCAACTATGACCTCGTGGTGATCGATGAATCGCATAACTTCCGTAACAACGCGGTCGGCCCCTTGGGCGAAGATGGCAAGCCGGTCCGCCGGACGCGCTATGAGCGGCTCATCCAGGACATCATCGGGTCTGGTATCCGTACGAAAGTCCTGCTGCTCTCCGCGACACCGGTGAACAATGAGCTGACCGACTTGCGCAACCAGATCTCTTTCATCGCCGGCGGCGATGTCGCGCGCGACGCCAAGGCTGATGCCGCTCTCGATGCGATCCTCGGGCTCAAGAGCATCAAGATCACTTCGCGGGATGCGCAGGCGCGCTTCACCAACTGGGCCAAGCTGCCGCCGCACCAGCGCGAGAAAAAAGATCTGATCAGTGTCCTGGGCGGCGACTTCCTGAAGATGCTGGATGCCTTGACCATTGCGCGTTCACGCCGGCATATCAGCAAACACTATGCGAACGAAATGACGCGGCTGGGCGGCTTCCCCACGCGCGTGCCGCCCGTGTCCATCTATTCGGAGATCGATACGGCCGGGACATTCCCGAGCTACGACGCGGTGGCGGATCAGCTGTCCAATTACAAGCTTTGGCTGTTCCGGCCTTCTGACCACTTGCGCGACGATCTGCCCAAGGACATCAAGGAAAACTACGAGCGCCGCATCGGCGGGTTCACCCAAGCCGGCCGCGAACGCATTCTCACCGGCATGATGCGGGTGAGTCTGCTGAAGCGCCTCGAAAGCTCGGTGGACTCTTTCCGCATTTCCCTGTGCAACACCCTCGCCAAGATCACGAACCTCGAAGAGCGCATGGCGCGCTTCGAGGCCTTTCAGGCGGCCAACCCCGATCTTGATTACGACACCTTGACGCCCGACGAAGTGGATGACCCTGAATTGGCCGATGCCCTGCAAGTGGGCCGGCGGGTGACGTTCAAGATGGCGCATCTCGACCTCAAGAAATGGCGGACGCATATCGCCGAGGACCGCAAGGAGCTGAATACCCTCCTCGACCTGGCCAAGCCCATTACGCCCGCTCGTGACTCCAAACTGGCCGAACTCAAACGCCGGATAGCCGAAAAAGTCCGTCAGCCGACGCTCAACAAAGACGGGCAGCCCAATCGCAAGGTTCTGGTTTTCACCGCCTATGCCGATACGGCGCGCTATCTCTATGAGCAGATTCACAAGTGGGCGCGCAAGGAACTCAAAATTCACACCTCTCTGGTGGTGGGCAGCGGCGAAAACGAATCCACCTATACCACCTCACGGGACTTCACAGAATTGCTGCTCGATTTCTCGCCACGGTCGAAGCGACGCGCTGAGTTTCGCGGCCAGGACGACAAGGTCCAGGTGGATTTGTTGATAGCCTCGGACTGTATTTCTGAGGGCCAGAATCTTCAGGATTGCGACACCGTCATCAACTACGACATCCATTGGAATCCGGTGCGCATCGTGCAGCGTTTCGGCCGCATTGACCGTATCGGTTCCATCGCCACCAATGTTCACCTGGTCAACTTCTGGCCGACCAAACATCTGGATAAATACATCAAACTCAAGCTGCGCGTCGAGGCCCGCATGGCCTTGGTGGATGTCACGGCCACCCAGACCGATAACCCGCTCGATGAACAGCAGCTTGAGGACCTCATCACCGCCGACCTGCGCCTGCGCGACCGCCAGCTTGAACGGTTGCGCAAGGAAGTCCTCGATCTTGAGGATTTCGAGGACACCATTACGCTGGCCGACTTCTCGCTCGACGATTTCCGCATGGACCTCCTGCGCTATCTCGAAGCCAATCGGGAGCAACTGGAGAATGCGCCGCTGGGCCTCTATGCCGTCGTGCCGCCGGCCGAGGCCCTCCCCTTGGCGCGTCCTGGCGCGCTCTTCTGCCTGCGCCACAAGGTCGCGGATGAAACCACGACCAATGAGAAGGTGAACCCGCTTTCGCCCTATTACTTGGCCTATGTCCACGCGGATGGTCAGGTCCGCCTGACCTTCACGCAGGCCAAAACCATCCTGATGCTTTTCCGCGAACTGGCGCTGGGGAAGACCGAGCCCTACGAGGAACTCTGCCGCCTGTTTGATCAGCAGACCGAGCAGGGACAGAGCATGAGCGCCTACGATCAGCAATTACGCGCGGCCGTGACCTCTGTCGTGGGGACCTTCCAAAAGAAACTGGCCGTCGGCTTGCAGTCGGGCCGCGATTTCCTGTTGCCGGAATTCGATGAACAGGTCAAGGAATCCACGGATTTTGAACTCGTCACCTGGCTGGTGATCCTGTGAAAACGCTCGAACAAATACGCGACTGCCACGTGCAGGTCACGATGGCTGTGTCGAGTGCCAGGGTATGGGGCGAAGTGCTCGCTGGAAAAGAAGTGGGTAATATGCAGTTATCTGGGTAATAAAGTGGGTAATATGGAATGAGTGTAGAAACCGACATTAAGGGTAGTAGTGGATGTAGTACGCGAAGATATCTGGGCAATAGGTAATATAATGGATAAAGCTGGTTCCAGAGAGGGGTGCTATCCTGATGAGAGGGTACGGACAGGTATCCGAACGGCTCCAACCCGCTTCCCTATGCGCACATCAATCCCCATTTCCAATCGTTGGAAAATTCCGGCCCCATTCCTCCCAGTGATTGGAACTCAAACCATTCTCCCTCTCGACTGACCATGAACACAGCCACCGACATGCGACAAAGCATCATAACCGCGCTTGGGAATTTCGCCTCGCAACCGTTGCGAAGCGCGAGCGAGCATTTCTTTGCTGCTCTCGGCTACAGTAGCCCGCGAACGCTTCCGATTCATTCCCTCGATCAACTTCAACTATTGCTCGACCCGAACGGCCTGCTGACCGAAGACAACGCATATCTTTCCCGCTGGCAGGCGTTGGAATTCCTATTCCAACTTACCCAGTCAGAACTTGTGGACGACAATGGGCAGAGATTGCTCCTTCATGTCGAAGCCGCTTATGACGCCAAAGTGGTGAAGTCCTATATTTTTATTGCCGTGCAGCTTGCTTTGCATCCGAACGGAGAGCCTCCAAGACGTACCGAATTATCGAATATCACACGTGCGATCAACCGGCTTGTTCCGATGCCGGTGCTCGTCCTTTTCAAGCACGGCGAGGCCATTTCCCTTGCCGTCATCAATCGACGAAAAAATCTTCGCGACGGAACACGCGATGTTCTGACACGTGTTTCACTTATTCGGAATATTGACTGTCGGCAACCGCACCGCGCCCACCTCGAACTTCTGAATCGACTCTCCGTTCATGGCCTACGCGAAGACTTCGGAAGTATCCGCACGTTCGCCGACCTCGATAATGCATGGCAGCGCACTCTCTCCACGCAGGAACTCAATGAGCGCTTCTACCGCGAACTGGTGGATTGGTTCCGATGGGCCGTGGGCGAAATCCGTCTCGCCCGGTTGCCCGACCACACACCGGACGACCCATCGCACCGCGCCCGTGCTACGCAGGAATTTACCGTGCGGCTCATCTGCCGCACGCTTTTCGCGTGGTTCCTAAAGGAGATGCGGCTCATTCCATCCGAGTTGTTGGAACTCTATGATGTTGCGGACCGGCGGCGTGTGCTCACACTGGGTACGGCTGACCGCCACTACCTTGATGGCAATCACTACTATCGCGGCATTCTACAAAACATTTTCTTTCAGGCCCTCAATCAGCCGATGAACCGGCGGAGAAAGTCCGGCCCGGAAGCCGCGTCTGATCGTACCGTCACGCGCGCCGACTTGAAGGAACTTGCTTATCTAGGCAAGAACCAATTGCCGGACGATTTTAACTACGACCTTTTCGACCGCATTCCCTACCTCAACGGTGGGCTTTTCGACAAGCTCACGGAGGATAATGCTTCGGATACCATCGACGACGGAGCCTTCCGCATTCCGAATAAACTCTTTTTTGCCCATCGTGAAGATGGCTTTACCATTGAAGTCGGCACAGGCAGGCGCCAGAGTCGCCGTGCCGTCGAAGGCCTCAATCGCATTTTTGATCGCTATCGCTTCACAGTCGCCGAAAATACGCCACTTGAAGAAGACGTCGCCCTCGACCCGGAGCTTCTCGGCCTTGTTTTTGAAAATCTCCTTGCCGAAATTGACCCCGACGACAAGGCCGCGGCGGAGAGCGCACGTAAGGCCTCCGGTTCTTATTACACACCTCGCCGCATTGTGGATTACATGGTCAACGAGGCCTTGCATCTGCATCTGCGCACACGTTTCGCGCAGGGGGATGCGTCGCGCGAAGACACACAGCTTCTCGCCCGCCTTTGTTACGAACAGCCGGACGATGTTGATTTCTCACCCATTGCTGATCGCGTGGTGGATGCACTTGACGCAGTGCGAGTCCTTGACCCCGCCTGCGGATCGGGCGCGTTTCCGATGGGGATGCTCCATCGCATGGTTGAGTTGCTGGCTTGGGTGGATAACGACAACGAGCGGTGGAAACAGCGACTGCTAGCGCGGCTGCCTGCCGAGGTGCGCGCCGATGCCGCGTGGGGCATGGAAGGCAAGAGCTACAATTATCTCCGAAAGCTTGGTCTCATCCAAAAAAACCTCTACGGCTTGGATATCCAGCCGCTCGCTTCCTTGATTGCCAAGTTGCGTTTCTTTCTCACGCTTGTCATCGAGCAGGATGTTCATCCCACTGACCGCGCGCACAACTACGGCCTGCAGGCCCTGCCCAATCTTGAAACGAATCTTCTCTGCTGTAATTCCCTCCAAGACGCCGGCCACGGACTGTTGTCTGGTCCTGTTCTCGCCAACCTCCGCGCTGCGCGCGAGGAATACTATCAGCCGGGAACCACGCGGGAACGGCGCGATGAAATCGCCGCACAAATCGGCGGCGAATTGGCAGCCCTCTATCCCGGTTTCGCGGAACAGGCCAAGGGTATTAAGCCGCCGCCAGTTGATGAAGCCCGCGGATTCACCCGCACGGATCGGGAAAATGCAAGGCGCAGTCAGGATGCAGCCTGGCTCGCGGAATGGTTCAAGCACGCCACGCTCGCTGCTCCGTTCTTCAACGTCGAAACCTTCTTCCCAGAACTTGTTGGTGATGGTGCAAGCCGCAATCCCGCGCCGTTCCACATTGTCATTGGCAATCCGCCCTACGGCGTAGATGTTGACGACACTGTGCGCGAACCACTCGGTCTCGCCTCGAAGGATTCCTACGGCGCTTTCATTGCCCGTTTTCTGGGGACAGTACGGCGGCCCGGCCCTCTCGCGGAAGGAGGCGTACTCGCTTATATCGTCAGCGACACGTTCATGACCATTAAGTCGCACAGGCCTCTACGCGAGCAAATGCTCGAACACCGCGTCCACAAAATGATTCGCGTTGCTGCGGACACGTTCAATGCCGTCGTCAACTGCGCCGTGATTCTTTGTCAGCGTGGCGCTGCTCCCGCGGGACAAACTTGTCAGATGGCCGACTTCACCAACGTCTCCATCCATGATCAATACGAGCGCTTCCTTCATTTGCTTTATCAGACCGAGGGATTCTCGCGCCGTCAGAATGTCGCCAATCAGACCTATGCCATTTACCACTATCCTCAGTCCATCATTCGCACGAACTCCAATTTCCCGTTTTTCGTCGCCTCTCCAAAACTCTTTGCGTTGATGCTGGACGTGGGTAACGAAGTGCGCGTTACGGAACAAGGACTGCCTGCCATCGCCTACAATGTCTCTCTTAACGGGCAGGCGATGCGTGTCTTTAAACTCGGTGATCAATACTCGGGCATGGGTCGAACGCGCCGTTGGCTTAACCGCGGGCTGTTCCAAGTCATTTCCGGCATCAAGACCGGAGGCAACGCGAAGTATTTACGCCTGTTAAGCGAGGACGCGCAGAAGAATTTTGACCTGATTGAGCCGAATGTATTCCTTGATGATGCCGACGCAATTGCGCTGCCGGATGAACAGAAACAGAATGGAATCACGGGGCAAAGCTGCTTTGTGCGATTCGAAATGGGAATGCCTGCCGACACTGACAACGGCCTTTTGCCCTGCTACCACCAATCTCCATCACAGATCGCTATCGACTGGTCCCGAGATTCGATTGCAAGGATGCGCACGGAAGCACACTCGGATTTGGCAAATGCGGAATTCCGATTTCAACCATTCGACCAGCAAATATCTTTTAGTTTCGCAGGGCAGTATTGCCCGACATTCCGTCGCGCAAATGCGCCGGTCTTCTTGAACGCAGCCTCTCGTATTTTTCTACGTCCAGAATTTCATAGCCATGATTGGCTCGGCGTTTTGAATTCAAAATTCTTCCGTTATCTCACACGCGAGTTGATCAACCATACGGTTAATTTCGGTGTGGACGACATCAAAGAAGCACCGGTCCTAATCGACCGGCCAAATTTGCGAGAGTTGGTTGCGGCAATTCTGCTAGCTCAGCAGAGAAATGCTGCCTACGACTACGCTTCCAACGAGCAAGTGGAAATCGACCGAATGGTGTATGCGGCCTATGGGTTGAACGAGGCGGACGTACGGGAGGTGGAGGATTGGTATGCGCGGCGTTACAAGACTTTAGCGGATGCCCAGCGTAAAAACCTCGCCGCCAAACAAGGCAAGACCGAGGAGCAAATTATCACCCGCACCACATTGCACCTCTATTGCGACGAAAGCCGTCATCTTCCTCATGACAGCGAACCGTCCCTCTTGCTCGGCCTGCTCGAATGTCCCGCCGAACGTGCCCATGCGCTCAATGCCCAGCTAAGCGCACTCTGGGCGCAACACGGCCTTCCAAAGCACTTTGAGGCCAAATGGACGAAGGTTAGCCCGGGGAAACTTGGGTTTTATCGCGCCGTGCTGGAATGGTTCGTCGCAACAGAAGACGTATCTTTTCGAGCCTTGGTGTTGCCCGACAAACAGCAGGTCTTTACACGCGTGCCCAAGGAAAAACGGGAAGATATTTATTACTCGCTCTATTATGAGCTTCTCAAGAACACGATCACTCCCGGCAACAGCTACCGCGCATTTCTCGACATCAAGGACACACGCGGACGTGAAAAATTGGACGAGCTCGGTCGCTGGCTCGAAATGAATTACCCTTCCTTGAAAAAGGAAGAGCGGCCCCAACTCCAACATGTTCGCAGCCACGAAATCCGCCTGTTGCAAGTGACGGATCTATTACTCGGCGCAGTCGGGTTTGCTCGCCGCCCTGTCGCCGCCAACGATAGTGCTGCCAAACGCGCACTGGTCAGTCTGCTCGAAGAGAAATTGAACCAGAAACTCACTGCGAATAGCCAGGCTGGCATGGACAAATTCTCAATTGAATCAGTGGACGGGTTGCTACTATGACGCCAGCCCCGCAACCCGTACCGCCTGCCGCCGCTGCGAGACCAGCATGGCTGCCGCCACACGTACCATTTGGCGGCGACTGGAACGTGTTCGTTCGCGCGCTATACCTCGTGTTTGAGCGGGATTTCAAGAATCGTTGGCCACGTTTTCGCACGTTTCCCGTCTGGCATGACCGGCGCGTTCTTCCTGATGGCAGTGGGAGAGAGGAAAGCTTTTGGCATCTGATCACGCGGGACGAATTTGTCTATGACCGCCAGACCCGTCGCAGTGAGAAGCAGCGTCTCCCGGATTTGGATCGTGCCGGGAGGTTGCCGTGGGCAAAACCAATTATCGAGCACGAGACAGCCGGTGAAATATTGGCGTGGGATTTCGACGAGGCGGCGAAACGGGGTGGCACGGTTGTGCGAACTTACGTTTGGCTGAAAGACTACGATTATGTGGTGATTCTTGAACGGCAGAAGAAAGACAAGGGCGATATTTTCTTGCTCATCACATCATTCCTTTTGGATTGTGAGGGCAAGCGACGCGACCTCCAAAGCCGATATGAACGCCGCCGAAAATGATGCAGGCCTCGCCGAAGCGAGGCCCGAGCTCCTATCACACGTGGTGATTGAGTTGGTTGAATATCGGCCATATTGTGACCGAAGACAAGCCCTATTTTGGACGAATTTTGAGCGGGGGGCGGAACAGGCTGAACCTCTACACTATAGCCTGCCGTAACAGCCCTTCCCACTGAAATGACAAAACGAGTTTCATTTATAGCTGCCATCAAAGCAAGCGAAAGTTCGCCGCGCTACTGGCTGGTAAAGTTCGCGCCCTTCCGGACGCCGTGGATGGACATCGTCAAACGAGGCACGTTTACACTGCGTGGAGTCCGCAGCTTTGCAGCAAGGAAGCATCTTGCTGAAATACGATGTCGGGACAAAGTGCTTTTTTATCACAGCCAGCGGGAGTTGTCCGTGATGGGTATCATGGAGGTTTCGCGCGAAGCGTATCCCGATCCAACAAGCGCAGACCCAAATTGGTTGACGTGTGACTTCGTCCCTCTTCGCACGTTGCCGAGACCGGTCCCACTTGCGGAAATCAAACGCGATCCGCGCTTGTCCAATCTTGCGCTCATTCGCCAACCCCGTCTCGCCGTGATGCCTCTTTCAGCGCCAGAATTTGATGCCATCGTGCAAACTTCGGCGGAGATACAACGCCAATGAGTTATGAATATAGAGCGCAAAGGTTCATTCACATGCGGCAGATTCGGCAGCAAACGATGACCGCGTATCTGGGGTAGACCATGAAGGGAGACCAGCAACTCAGCTTTCTCTCGGATGCTGAAGATCCTCGCCGGACATTGGACGACCTGGTCTCGCGGGCGCTGGCCTATCGCTCGGGGGCGGAACTCAAGGAGTTGTTCGAGTTCATCCGGAAATTCCCTCAGTTCGCACCCTATAACGCAATGTTGCTGCATGTGCAGAATCACGGGATTCAATTTGCCTTGTCCGCTCGGCGCTGGGAAGTTCTATACGCCCGCTACGTGAAACCGGGTGCCCGGCCCTACGTGGTACTGCGAACCATGGGGCCTGTGGACTTCGTCTTCGACCTCAGCGACACCGAGCCGATTGATCCGCAGGTGGACCGTGTTCCCCCGGCCGCCAGTGACCCTTTTGCCGCCAAGGGAACTCTCGATCCTGCCGAACTGGGAAAGCTGGAAACTGCGTGCCTCAAAATCGGCATTCTGGTTGAAAAAAAGGATCTCGCTACGGGTGGGGCAGGTAGCGTGCAGCGTGTCTCCCGGAACGGTATTGATTTTTATCTCCAATTGAACAGCAAGCATTCACCTGTGCAGCAACTGGGCACGCTGGCGCATGAACTCGGCCATGTCTTTTGCGGTCATCTCGGCGACACCGAGTGTGGTTTTTGGCCTGATCGCAACCTTCGCGACAAGAAGATCGTCGAATTCGAGGCCGAATCTGTAGCCTATCTGATTGCGGTGCGCCGCAGTCTCGATATCGGCTCAGACAAGTACCTCTCCGACTACTTGCAGGACGGTGCGCCACTTCCCGCCATCAGCCTGGAGGCGATTCTCAAAGCGGCGGGTAAGATCGAAGAAATGCTCGCGGGTCACTTCCGTCCACCGAAGAAACCAGCCCAATGACCGCCATAGTGGGGAGAATCAATGCATAAAATTCAAAAAGCAATCAATGACCTTTGGGAGGAGCATAGTCACTTCAAGGACAAACAGCGTTCATGGTTGAATCAAATGGGTGAAACACAGCGTTTGGCCGCGCTGTTTAGAAAATGTTTTCACCAATGGCGGCCCTTGTCGGCTTATGTTCGTGCCGGTAGCAGTGGTGGGGAAGGATCGTTTGGTTTGTCGTTGCGTTTCTTTGGGCAGGAAGTAGCAAGGTTGACAAGGCGGAATGGTGAGATCCATTTAAGCATCAGCGGGAAAACAGCACAAACCAACAAGCAATTTTTCCCCGAGTTGTCGGTTGGACAGGGCCGGTATCCTTGGAACAGCACAAAGGAGCGGGACGGGGAGGCAAAAAAGTTCAGGCGATTCTTTCGGGATAAAACCTCCAGTTCGTTTCGGCTGCATTCTCCCGAACATGCGGTCGAGTCACGCTTCATCAGGGAAATGTCCAGCAAGAGCAGTACGAAATTCAACGGAATGTTTTCAGGCATTCAGCCGGTAACCATTGCTGGTTTCCCCTTGCAGGTTCCTCTCCCGATTTCCGGCTCTTCCGGTTCTCCCAAAGCGAAACCTGGTCATATTGATATTCTGGCGCGGCGACGTACGGGAAAAGTCTACCTTTCAGTTTGGGAGCTCAAAGCGCCAGGGGCGTACAAACACGCCCTGCTACAGGTTTATATTTACGCCGCAACTCTTCTAAAAATGCTCAGGGACCCTGACTACGGCCAGAAATGGTATCGCATGTTTGGCTTCTCCGGCAACCTCCCGAAGGCGTTACGCATTGAAGCAGTCATCGCAATTACCAAAGACCAGCAAGCAAAACTGCACATCGAAAGGGAAAATAATAAGGATTTACCCTTGCAGATCGGCAATGACCGTATCGACCTGTTTGTCGCCTATTACGATAGAGATACATTGCGCCTCGACTACGAGAAAATAGAGCTGTGAAAGTGGTCCTTCATCGCGGGGCGCAGCATATCGGCGGCTCCTGCGTCGAACTGCGCTCCGAAAACGGCTCACGCATCCTGCTGGATCTGGGTATGCCGCTTACCCAGCCCGATGGCAGTGATTGGCCGCGCGGAACCATGGCGCGCCCAGGGGAAGCGCTGCGCAGAGAGAAAGTTCTGCCCAACATCGAAGGGCTGTATGCAGGGTCAAAGCCGGAAGTCACGGCCTTGATTCTGTCGCACGCGCATCTCGACCATTATGGTTTGGCGCATTACGTTCACAATGACATCCCGGTCTTTGGTAGCAGAGGTACGCTTGCGATGCTACGCGCATCAAAGTTGTTCGTCCCGGATGCGGTTATACCCGAAAACTTACGCGAGCTGCCAACGTCGGAAGCCAAATCCCTGGCAGCCTTCTCCGTGCAGGGTATTCCTGTAGACCACGCGGCCCCAGATTCGAGAGCGCTTTTGGTTGAGGCCGATGGGCAGCGCCTACTCTATTCCGGTGACCTCCGGGCGCACGGTCGTCAACCACAGCTATTCAAGGACTTACCCGCTGCTGCGGGCCCGATCGACGTACTAATCCTTGAAGGAACCACCGTGGGGCAGGCTCAAGGCTCGCATGGTTTCACGAATGAGATAGATGTTGAGCATCGTCTGGCGGAATTATTGAAAGCCAACGGCAGTGGGCTGGCTGTGGTTATCGCCTCCGGCCAGAATATCGACCGGGCTATTTCAGTTTACCAGGCAGCGCTCGCAACAGGGCGTGAGCTGGTGATCGACCCTTATCAGGCGTATGTCCTCATGATGCTGAAGGACATTCGCCCTGATGCCCCGCAGTTCAACTCACCATCAGTTAGGGTAAAGTTCGTGAGTAACCACGTCGCCAAGCTGAAGGCTGCAGGTCTATGGAGTTTGGCTTGTAAAATGTCTCGCGCCGGCAAGGTGTCCGCGGAACAACTGGCGGCCAATCCGGGAGGATTTGTTTTCCTTGCCCGTTCAAGCGGGGCGACGGTTGCTCTGATTCGTTACCTGGCGCGCACCACGCAGCCGATTATTGTATGGTCGCAGTGGCGTGATTATCTGAATAGGAATGGTCCGGTTCCAAAATATTGTAAAGAGCAGGGCATCGAGCCTCTGGTCATTCATTCCGGCGGGCACGCGCACCCCGAGGATCTTGCGGACCTCGCCGAGCGACTTCATCCTGGGATGGTTGTACCCATCCATACGGAGGCGGCTGCTCAGTTTGCGCGGTTCATCCCGAACGTGAGGGTTGTCGCTGATGGTGAAACTCTGAATATAGGGGAGCCATGAGCAACGCCCCGACTGATCGGAGGATAGGGCAGGTGAAAATGCATACAGCAAAGGAGACCCATGACTAAGAGTCGATTTTCGTCCGATGATGCTGAATCATTGCGCAAGAAGTTATTTCGAGTCATCAACGCCACCGACTCCAATGTTGGAGAAGTACTTAAAGCTCTTGCCCAATGCCAGGCGCACATCGAGAACCGAATGCTCGTTGAGCAGACGTTCAAAGAGTGCGGACTCCGAACCACTGGATTCAACGTCAATGAACACCTTGAATTGTACTATGATATCGCGCAAGGGGAGCATGAACTGGGTTATATCGCCAAAGGATGGGATGACCCAGGGTTCAGAGTCGGGCAAATTGTCGAAGTGTCCAAGTGGAAAATTGCAGCGCTCAAGGATCACGCCTACACGCTGCTAAAATATTGCGCCACACGCGGCATTGTCATGACCATCAAAGAAAACGATGATGATTCCGTGGAGCTTCAAATGGACTCCGTTATCTATTCCGATGGATTCAACAAGAAGGTTTTCATCCAAGTTCTCCGCTGTCTGGGCGAATGCGCCGAGAAGGCGAACTCTTTGTTTGGCTCCACATGAACCTCGACCCGTTTGACCGCAGAAAAAAACGTCGGCCATCCAAAAGAGACCGGTTTCTAAAATCCAGTGTAGAAAGAAATGGGCTTTCGGCTGAACAGATTACTGAGAGAAAAATGCTTGAGGACGAACTGCGACTTTGCGCCGCCAAAGCTGGTTTCAAGCTAAAGAAATCAGTGGTTGCCGGGGTTCCGGAAATCGAAGTGTTTTTCGATCTGTACTATGGCGGCAAGAAAATATGCTACCTCCTGAACCTCTGGAACTCACCCATGCTCCGCCTGGGTGCTAACATAAAATTGCGGAAAGATTACAAAGACATCCAAGAACGCTTTTCCCGAGTACACCATATTTGCGGATTGCATCACATCAGCCTGCTATACCCGCCTGCCAGCCCGAAGGAGTCTGTAATCAAGGTATCGCTCGAAACCGCCGTTTATCTCGGGAATATTAGTGCGCATGTTTTAAGTGAGGCTGTCCATCGATTTGCGCAGTGTTCAGAATTGCTGCGACCCTTACTTGTCGGCAGGTGATCTTGCTTCGTTCGCTGCTACGTGTTCAATAATTGATCCTGTTCATCGCCACAGAACATGTCGCGGGAATGAACACCGCCTCGCGTGGTGCCCCAAGGGTCGCTCACGTTGCGCGCCGCGCACTCTCATCTCCGGCTGTCGCCTCGTCGGAAGCGTTGGCACAATAAAGGTCGTCTCCCGGCGTCTCCCGGCAAGGCGCTTGATTTGTCCTTGGCCAGGGCCTAATCTGCCTCCAGTGCGACCCTGCGTCGGGCGCCGACATGATAAAATTCTATGGATGCGATTATTTTCATGGGCATACAGGCAACGGGGAAATCCACCTTTTACAGGGAACGTTTCTTCCGTACCCATGTGCGCATCAATCTCGACATGCTGCGGACCCGGCGCAGAGAGGAAATATTATTCACAGCGTGCTTGAAAGCCGGCCAGTCGCTGGTAGTCGATAACACCAACTGCAAACCGGCAGACCGAAGCAGATATATCCCGCCGGCCAAGCAGGCGGGCTTTCAGGTGGTGGGCTACTACTTTAACTCCAGCATCGAAGCTTGTCTGCGCAGAAACGCACACCGCCCCGCAGATCAAATCATCCCTGAGCGTGGGTTGCTTGCCATGCATGGCAAACTGGAACTGCCATCGCTCGCCGAAGGATTCGACAAGCTATATTATGTGAGCATCGGGCGGGATCATACGTTCGTCGTCGAGGAATGGCGTCATGAAATTTGATGAGCTGGATGCCAAGATGCGGATCTTCGAGACCGCCCACGACGCTTGTGTTTTGCCCGGGCTTTATATGGTGGCCAGGGTGGATGGTCGCAACTTCACCCGGCTTACCAAGGAAGTCCACCAGTTCGAGGCGCCGTTTGATGAACGCTTCCGGGACATGATGATTGGCACGGCTGAACATCTCATGACTTGTGGCTTCAGGCTCCTGTATGGGTACACACAAAGCGATGAAATCTCACTGTTGTTTTCACCCGATGAAAAATCCTTCGGACGAAAAATCCGAAAGCTAAATTCCATCTTGGCTGGCGAGGCTAGCGCGAAGTTTTCCGCGCTTCTTCAGTACCCCGCCTCTTTTGACTGCCGCATAGCGGAATTGCCCGCGATCAAGGATGTGGTGGATTATTTCCGCTGGCGGAATGAAGATGCGCATCGCAACGCGCTCAATTCCCATTGCTATTGGATACTGCGGAAGAGCGGGAAGAGTGTTAGGAGTGCCACCGCTGAGATCGAAGGCATGTCGGTGGCTCAGAGGAATGAGCTGCTGTTACAGCACGGCATCAACTTCAGCAGACTGCCGGCTTGGCAAAAACGGGGCGTCGGGTTGTATTGGGAAGCGTTCAGCAAGGCTGCGTTCAACCCGAAGACCGGTCAGAAAGTCGCGGCAGCAAGGAGAAGGCTGCGTACCGACATGGACTTACCCGTGAAAGAGGCGTACAGCAGTTTTATAGCGCTGATGCTCAACAGTCGCGGCTAGGAGAGCTAACATGGATTCTGCAGACTCACAAAATAGAAAATCGGAATTATCTCCAGAACTCAAAGATGCAGTACAGCACATGGAGCGGCTCACGTTCCCAGGCGGGCAGCAGCAAATCGAGGCTGAAACAGACGCCCTGCAGTCACTTTTAGGCGGCAAA
This sequence comes from uncultured Lentisphaerota bacterium, assembly GCA_903912445.1. Classification (GTDB taxonomy): domain Bacteria; phylum Verrucomicrobiota; class Kiritimatiellia; order CAIQIC01; family CAIQIC01; genus DP16D-bin41. Next base: position 6,413 of record CAIWHP010000278.1, on the reverse strand, counting down.
CTATCGAAGGAAGAAGCCCGTTTCTTGCTTCGTCGCACAAAAGCGCTCCTTGTTCTATCCCAAGACAAGTCAGAGACGCGCGTGGTTCCCAGTATCATGTTTAGTGTGGACGGGAAACTTTCGCGAGAGGAAGCGCAACGCGTTTATGCGCATCTCACCGGAATATCAGGACCACTCACCAGCGGAGGCGATGGCTCCTGTGCCGAGCAAGCCGTTGCTATCAACACCACCTCTGCCCTGGTCGGTGTCGCTGAAGAATACGCCTATATTGAGCGAATATGCGGGAAACGGGATGCAGACTACACGCTTGAAATGCAAATGCAGATCACGCAGAACGCGCGGAATTATGATGTCATATATGTGAAAATCAAAGCTGGGACACAGCGAGAGTTTTGGTTCGACATAACCTCCTTTTTCGGTAGACCTTAATCGGTGCGAACCCTAAAATAGACCTTGCCCCTGAAGGATGAAAACAGCCGCTTCATTGTGGGGCTGCTTACAAATTGGACAGGTCGCAGCAGCCTCAACTACTTCGCACCGGCAGTCAACGGTACTAACTTGGATTTCACGGCGATGGCTCGCGTCGCTATGTTTTCGCTGTCCGGCGAGACCCGTGTCACGAGTACATATTCACTGCCATTCCCGCTAAAGTCGAAGACGCCTAATTCCATCCACCCCTCTTCGCCCTTGGTGCAATCCACATCGAAAGCTTCTTCTTTGCCTTTGTGCGCAACGGATATTTTCATGTGCGGATCGCCATAGCGCTGGCCGTCGGCGGCTCTGAAAATGGAGATCGCCGCCCGTGATGCTCCTTTGAACTCCAAGCGGAACTTGGTGGTCGCACCCGCCTGGCGAGTGAAGACGGTCGGGCGACCCTGAAACCGGATCGTGCCGCTCTCCTGCCACGGCCCTGTCTTATGTGCCTTTTTGGAGTCCGCCGTAATGATTACGGCTTGCGGGTCGTCCTCAGCGGTCTTGGCTTCTGGGTTCTCCTTAGTAACCGCGGCAGGCTGTAGTGCGCGCTGGGCGGGGACCCCATTTCCCGCGCCAATCCACGTCAGGGCTTCCTCCAAAGCCTCTTCTGAAGCGTTCTGATGCCCCATGCCAGGAACGTCGATGAACTTGTACTGAAAATGGGCGTGTACCCAGTCCTTGCTGGTGTCGATGATCTCGCGGTAGTTCTTGTCCTTGTCGCCCGAAATCACCACCCATTTTCGTTGGTTGCGCGGTGAGCTTTTGAGATCGGCCAATGCTAAGCCCGCAAAATGCCCAGACTTTGTGCCGGCGGGCAGATAACTCTGTGCAGCATGGCTGATCGCCCCGTGGAACAACTCCGGGTAAAACATCTGGCACAACATGCCCACATAGCCGCCGCCGGAGAGGCCGCCCACATAAACCCGTTCTTCGTTGATCTTATACTGGTGTTTGACGCTTGCCAGGCTATCCAGTGCCAGCACGACCCGGCGCAAGTCGGCGGCATCGTTGCCGCCGCCGTTGGGGCTGATATAGATCAATTTCAATTTGTCCATCAGGTCTTGCCAAGGCTTGGGCGGCCGGATGCCCTGCTGACTGGGACTGTTGTGCAGATAGACGCCATAGGGTTCCGCGCCATCATAGCTGGCGGGGACATAGACGATGGTGGTTTGCCCGTCCTCGTAAGCGTGGCATTGCTCCGGGGTCAATTTGTTCACCGGAAAGGAACCCATGCCTTTCCGCGTTTTATAGGCCGTGAGCACCTTGCGTTGCACGCTGGTGGCATAGTAGTCGCGGAACGTCTTGAAGGCGCGTGTATCAAGCGGCAGGCTGGGCAGCAAGCCCGTCTGTCCGGCTTGGGTGGATATAGTGGCGCCGGGACTGGCAGCCGGCGCTTTGGCAGGGGCCGCATGCGCGTTGATCAGGAGCAGAGCGGAGCACAGGCCCAAATAGGAGAGGGGCGATAGCGTGCGTGTTTTTCTCATGAGCCTTCCTTCCTCGTGTTGAATTTCCGAATAACAAATTCACGTTCCGCCTACAACCTCAAACAACGACGGCTTGCGTGTTGGTTTTCCGCGCTTGGCAAATGCGCACCGCTGGTTACACTGCCGCGTAACCAGCTTGCAGGAGAGGACCAAAGGGGCTCGCATGAATAGAATGGTTGCCGTGCTTGTGTTTGTGTTGGTCGGGGTCGTGTCTAACGCCGGCGTTGCCACTACCGCGGCTAAGCCCGCGCCCAAGTTCACGGGGCAGGGTAGTCCTGCCGTGGTTGAGCAGATGACGCCCGGCAGCGTGCTGAAGCGCACGGCGGAAGGTCCGCACGCGATGACCTATCACGTCTATGTTCCCACGACTTTCACGGCCGCCAAACCGCCGCCCATCGCCATCGTCTTCAGCCCCGGTGGTTCCGGCAGTGGCATGATGGGTCAACTCAAGGCTTCAGCCGAAAAGGCCGGTTGGCTTGTGGTGGGCTGCGACAAGCTGAAGAACAGCATGGAGAAAGAGGGCGTCAAGGGGAAGGAAGAGGAAGACATGGAAGATGAGGTGCTCAACGACATCTTCCTTTCGATCCCTTGCCAGACGAATCGCGTCTATCTCGGCGGCATGTCCGGCGGCGCCCTGCGGGCCTATTGGATCAGCTCGCGCCGGAAGGAATCCTTCGCGGGCATCCTCGCCTATGGGGGCTGGTTGGGTGGACAGGAGAAGCAGAACAAACTCAAATGCTGCAAAGGCATGGCCGTGGCCATCATCAACGGCGAGAGTGATAAGAATGCCAACACCTGGGTCGCCGGCGATAGCGCCGCCCTGCGCCGCCGCAACTGCCGTATCAAGAACTTCCCTTTCCCCGGCGGCCATGTCGTGGCACCCACGGAGATCACCGATAAAGTCATCGCGTGGATGGAGGAAGATTGGACCAAGACTGGTTCCAAGCGTAAGTGACTGCTGTCGCCGAGCCGACAGTATTTTTCACAAGCTCGTCATTCCGGCCTCGAAACGGTGTCTCGGACCACAAGAACAAGATAAAGCGGGATGTCCATCGGTTCAGTGATCTAATCCCTCCTGTCGCTCCCCAAGGGGTCGCTCCACTTCAAGGCCGCTCCCCCGCGAAGCCGGGGTCGCTCAAGTTGCGCGTTGTACACTTTCCGCCGAGGCTGGCGCCTCGCCGAAAAGACCGGCAGCGCGCTTTTCGTTTCCGGCATACCTCATCTCCTGAATATCAACCCTATTGCCGCTGCGCCACGCCTATGCGCGCCCTAAAACAGACCTTCCTTTAACCGGAAAATTGGCTCCGGCACAGGACAGCGGGACAAAGGAGGAGTTTTGAATGTCCCGCATGTCCCATGCCTTTTAGTTTCACCTGTGTTCTCAGCGGGTTGCGCTCGCGGGACAATGTCCCGTCCCTGTCCCAACGCCGCACTCATGGGACATGGGACATTCCCCCTTTAGGGGGATGTCCTGTCCCGTGTCCCAGGCACAGCCCGCGCTGCTCTGTTTCACCCCTCATGAAGTCAGGAGGTTCTCATGCCCTCAGCGCCTAAATCGAAGCGCCCCTTCGACCGGAACTTTACCGCCACGCGTTCCCTGTTCTGCGCGATCCTCGAACAGGCCGTGGACGACTGGCGAGCCTTGCAGCGCGCCGGCCGGATTCCAATCCCAGCGACCAGGCTGACTCCCGAGGCCAGCATGGAAGCAAGCTGGAGGTCAGTGATATGCGCCGCGCCGAGATCGAATCGCTATTATTGCCACGCCACGCTCACCTTGGACCGCTTCTGCGCGCACATGACCGCCATCATCAAGCCCGAGGGCATCCGCCGCCATCCCATTTGATTCCTGAAATCAAAGCAGCTTGACGCGGACCGGCAAACTTTTGATAATGTGTTATGTAACAAAGAGGCAAAACATGGGATATGGAGAGCAATGGGGCTGTTTTTGGGGAGACGTAGAAAAAACGGTTCAGCGCCTGCCGAAGATTTTAGAACAAGGGAGGAGTGTTTCAGGTGATGGCGAGTTGATGACAAATCCCCGTCGTTCATTATCCAACGGCGAATATGTTGTGTATGCGTATGGTGATACTCCTGCCTGCTGCCTGGCCATATGTGCGGCTGCGGAAGATCTAAAATCACTGGAACTCGCGTCCGCGTATCCGTGGTTGAGGGACGGTATCCCACTCGTCTTAGAGGTTCTTGATAGCCATCACCTTGAGGATGAGTACGAAGGTGTCGTTGAAGGCGTGACCCGCGAAACGGAAACCATTTCTTTTTTCGACCCGCTGTTCTGCCTAAACCATAGCCTCTATCGTCGGGGTCAAAAATTTGAGTTTTCCATGGCGGCCTTGGCCTATGTGATCGAGAAAGTTGAAAATACAAATATCCGGATCACCGAAGGAGCGGCTCTGGAAATAGAGCGCAAGCGTGCGCTGGAAGAAAATCCAGACGCCGATGTGAATCAGATCAAATCTGTCGATATCTCAATGGCCGAATTACGCTGTCTCTTGCCGCGAGAGGACGGCATGAACGCCGAATTTCAAACGGTTGTTGAAGAGGCGCGCTATTTTCACTCTGAAGATTCGGAGATATGTCAGATGCGCGTCATTCTGAAACGGAGCGGAGACGAGCAGTTGGCCGCCATGCTCTATGCTTCAGAACATGTGCTCAAAGACTACCGGCCGCAGGTGGGTGACAGCATTCGGGGCGTTCTGTGGTTGCAAGGGTATCCGTTGAAACCGGTCGAAAGTACCGAGTCTTGGATCGATCAGGTTAGTCCGGAGTCATCATCGCGCGAAATGGAGGGCATCGGGCGATATTTCGGTGTCTTCGAGGCCTTGAAAGATCGGCACTACGGCGTTCGCGCCTTAGGCAGTTCGATTGCAATGTGTGGTTGGGATGTCACTCCTTATGACAATCCAACAGGCTCTCCTGATATTCCGGAGTTATTTCTCCAGCGTGGCGAGCAGCAACTCAATCTTTGGATTCGTTCTTATATTTGCGGGCAAGAACCCGAACTTGGATTTACACCACAAGAGCAACAGCAGTATGAAGAAGTGAGCCGTGGGCATGGGCAGGATGCTGTTTGTGTCACGGTTATTTGTTCGGATGTCGGCAAGGGGTACACGTTCAAGTGTCAGGGTTTGGAGTCGCTGGAACATCACATTGGTAAAATCAACCTGACAGAATTCATCCGCAAAGCAGAACTTGATGGGGCAGGGGATGGGCCAGCTTAAATTAGAAGGGCCAAGGATTCTCCGACACTGCCGCGGTTCAGCCTTAGGTCCACATCACCGGCCTGCTGGTTAGTATCCGGCCTTCTTTACACGTCGGGCATTTCTTACCAGTTGCCTCGCGAAGAGAGGCGACGCAGCTTGATTTGCAATGGGGACACACGCGCACATCGCGATCCACGTCCAAATTAAACTTCTTCAGGCAGTCTAAGCAACGACAGTCGCTATTAAAGCCTGTTCTTTTATGAACGATCTTTGGAAAAAATGCTCTCCAACCGAGCACCCTGCGCACGGTGGCAAACTCACCCGGATGGCCGCATCCAATCCTCTTGCCGTGCTTATCCATCACATACATATATCCGCCCGAGCCCGTTTGAAGAGCAAAGCCACATTTCTCGCAAACATATTGGCATATTTGAGGCATCTGTTCCCTTTAGGGAAAGTTGTCCGGCATTCTATATTCTAAAACGCGGGGAAGCTTATTGCCCCAAGTGTTACTGGTCAAGCGCACAACATCATCAGCGGCGGCGCGACAGATATTGAGTGAACATCACGCTGGATGAACAAAATGCGACCAACGGTTGACGCTGCTTCCTTTACCCACCGTACCAACCCACCCAAAGCGCATGGTCGGTGACTTTGATTGTTGCTGTCGCTCCCCAAGGGGTCGCTCCACTTCAAAGCCGCTCCCCCGCAAAGCCGGGGTCGCTCAAGGTGCGCACTGCACACTTTCCGCCGAGGCTGACGCCTCGCCGAAAAGACCGGCAGCGCGCTTTTAGTTTTCCGGCATCCCGTATCGCAGTGAAAATCATCATCTGATTCCTTAGACCTTACTCCGCCGCGCCATGACTGCGCGAGGCGCGGCTCACTCGGCACATAACGGACAGCGCGGGCAACCGTCGCGCCAGGAGGAGCCTGTCACGCCGGCTGCGCTTCCGCGCTGGACCTCCAGTTCCCGCCATGACACTTGCCGGATCATGGCCCTGAGTCGGCCGGCGGGCTGCGGACATACTCGCCCTGTTCCGCCTGCGGCGGTGTCAAGGTAGTGCCGAGGCACGGCCTCCACCTTGACACAGCGGGGCGAGTGACTGGCCCGCCTGTGGCCTCTGCTGCGGTCAGCGCGGCAACCGGCCCGCCAACCCTTCCGGCTTCGGACATACCCGCACCGTCTACGGCGTCAAGGTAGTACCGAGGCACGGTCTCCACTTTGACCCCTTCGCCG
>CAIWHP010000277.1 GCA_903912445.1 uncultured Lentisphaerota bacterium | reverse complement strand
CCGTGTGCGCCCTGTATTCGCACCCCTTCGCCCTGTTTGGCTTGGGCGCCGGGTTTCTGGAACAGGCCGAAGATCGACGTACCCCACGGGAACCTGAGCCAGTGGCCCAGCGGAGTTTCCGCTCCAAAGATGGCCGCCAACACCGCATTGACCGGACCCGGCGGGACCTGATGAGCTTGAGCCGCCAGCTGCAACTTCTGCTCGGCGGTGAGCCCGGCCCGGCCCGCTTTGATGCGACTCAGCCAAAGCAGGGGGCTCAAGAAAAACATAAAGTAACGGCTGTCCACCAAACGCAAGCCCGCCGCCTCTGCCAACCGGGCCAAGCTGGCCCGATCATAGCGGCGGCAATGGCGTGCCACCTCGTCGTTATAGCTCCAGAAAAACTGCAGGGCCGGCATGGTGACGAACACCAGTCCGCCCGGTTTCAGCACACGGGCCACTTCCTGCATGGCCGCCTTGTCGTCGGGCAAATGTTCCAGCACATCCAATAGAAACGCTCCGTCCCAACGTTCCTGCCAAGGCAGGTGCAGCAAATCCACCTGATAGCGCGCCACCTCGGCCGGTAACTGCCGCCCGGCGCGTTCCAACGCCGGCAGCGATGAATCCGCCAGCGCAAGCTCGCGGACGGAGGAGAGTTTGCGCGCCAGCAGATAGTTCACCCAGCCGCCGCAACCGCCCCCCAGATCGATCATGGACCACGCCGACCGCTGCGCCGACCATGCGCGCACGGCTCGCTTGGTTGCATGGTATAGAAACCGATGCCGGCCCCGATACCAGAAATGCCGGAGCTGCATATCCTGCAAGGCGGCAAACCAGTGGGAATCATAGTCCTCGTCACGATGGGTGATGGGAACACGGGGGACAAAAATGCCCTCGGCATTGGGCGCGTACCCCGTGCCGCAGTTTTGTCCCTCAACCGGCTGCGGGCGGGCGCTCATGGCGTAAATTCTTGCACCGCTTCGATGACGCGCTGTTGCTCTGCTTCATCCAGCGCATTGTAAAAAGGCAGGCGCAGCAAACGGTCGCTGACCTCCTCCGCCACAGGGCAATCGCCGGCTTGCCCGCCAAACTTCCGGCCCATGTCCGCGGTGTGCAGGGGCAGGTAGTGGAACACCGCCAGGATGCCCCGCGCCTTCAGGTGGGCGATCAGCGCCGTGCGCGCCGCCAAGGAGGGCAACAACAGGTAATACATGTGATAGGCCTGCTCGCAATGCCCGGGCACGATGGGCTGACGCACCTGGTGCGCCTGGCACCAGCCGGCCAGCTGTGCGTGATACGCCTCCCAGATGCGCTGCCGTTTCCGCTGAATCTCGCGCCACGCTTCAAGCTGCCCGAACAGATACGCCGCCAGGACATCGCCCAACAAATAGCTGGAACCGATGTCCACCCACGAATACTTGTCCACCTGGCCCCGGAAAAACCGGCTGCGGTTGGTGCCTTTTTCGCGAATGATCTCCGCCCGTTCCACATACGCCGGGTCGTTGATCAGCAGCGCCCCACCCTCGCCGCAGGTGATGTTCTTGGTGGCATGAAAACTCTGGGTGGCCAGGCACCCCAGCGTGCCAAGCCAGCGCCCCTTGTACTTGCCGAAAAGCCCGTGGGCATTGTCCTCGACGACGGCCAACTGGTGGCGCCGGGCGATGTCGAGAATCGCATCCATTTCGCACCCGACCCCGGCATAATGCACCGGCACAATGGCCTTGGTGCGCGGCGTGAGCAGGCGCTCGATCTGCGTCTCGTCCAGGTTGAGCGTGTCGCGCCGGCAGTCGATGAACACGGGGCGGACGCCGCGCAGGACAAACGCATTGACCGTCGAGACGAACGTGAACGAGGGGACGATCACTTCATCGCCCGGCTGGAGGTCCAACAGCAGCGGGGCCATCTCCAGCGCGGCCGTGCAGGACGGCGTCAACAGCACACGCGCAACGCCCAGCTCCTTTTCGAGCAAGGCCTGGCCTTTCCGCGAGTAGGTGCTATCGCCGGCCAGGCTGCCCGAACGGATGGCCTCGGCGATGTAGGCCATTTCCTGCCCGGCCACGGAGGCCCGGTTGAAGGGAATATCGAAGGTGGAGTGCATACGTCAGTCATCCATCCATTTGTGATACGTGAGCTGCAAAGACTTCACCAGGAAGCCGCTCCGGGCGTAAAACCGTTGGGCGGCGATATTCCGACCCTGCGTCGCCACGCGAAACAGCGTATACCCCTGCCCTGCCGCCCGCAGGAAAAACGCCTGCATGAGCCGGCGCCCGATGCCCTTGGAACGCACGGTTCCATCGACGGCGAAAAGGCCGATCCGCGCGCTCTTCTTTTCCGCATCAAGCTGCCCGGTGATGCCGCCGAGGAGCGTGCCGTGCTCCTCGGCGACGAGCACGAAATCCGCAAAGCCTTCAAACGACCGTTCGATCCAGCGCTTGTACAACCGTGCCGCAGCATCGGGGGGAAACCGCGCATCCGCATGAAACCGGCTGAGGCCCGAGATGCCGGCAAAGAGCTGCTGCAGCGCGGGCAGGTCAGCGGGGCTCGCTTCCCGTATGGCGCTGTCCGGGGTGCCCAGGTCAGCAGGCCTGCCTTCTTTTTCAAAGTCCACGCGGATATCGACCAGTTGGAAGCCCTGGGTCTCCGCCAGCCGGATGGTCGCCGGATCGTCGGGATCGGCCTGAAAGTAGAGGCAGCGGATCGCCTGCTCGCGGCACCAGACCAGCGCCGCCTCCAGCTCCTCCGGCGACACGCGTTGCGCAGAAAGACGCGCCGTGCGGATGCCGAAAAATTCGGTATCCCAAGGCAAGAAGGCCACCAGCTTGCTCTCTGTTGTCTTCATGGTGTCGATGCGCGGGAGGTTTCAGGCGTCGTCTGGCGGATGACATACGGCGGGCGCTCCATGCTGCGCAGATGCATGCGCGCCAGATATTCCCCGATGATGCCCAGGGAGAAGAGCTGCACCCCGGAGAACACCGCGATGATCGAGGCCAGGAACGTAAACCCCGGCACCACCCCGCCCCTGGTCAGGTAGGTGAACAGCACAAAGGCAAGGATGAGCGAGCCGAAAATCATGAACAGGAACCCGATCACACTGGCAAGTTGGAGGGGCATCGTACTGAAGCCGGTCATCATGTTCAGGGCATGCGCGATCAGTTTGCGACAGGTGTAATTCGAGGCTCCTGCCTTGCGCTTATCATGCCGCACGGTGATCGCGGTAAAGCGGTTTGTGCCCCAAGTCAACAAGACGTCGATATTCACCGACGGGTTGCGATAGTCCGCAAAAGCATCCCTGACCGGGGTGCGAAAAGCGCGAAAAGCACTGACCCTGCGGGCCGTGGCGACACCCATGGCGCTCTGCAGCACGAGCTTGGTGATCTGCGAAGCCAGGTCGCGCCAGAGGCCGTGCTTCTCCTGCTCTGGCGCACCATAGACGACATCATAGCCGGCGTCCAAGCTGGCCAGCAGCCGGGGGATTTCTTCCGGAGGATTCTGGAGATCGTCATCCATCGTCACGACGATGTCATAACGGGCCTTCCGGATGCCAGCCAGCAGCGCATTATGCTGGCCGTAGTTTCGCATAAAATTAATTCCGATAACCCACGGGAACTGAGCCAAAGCCCCGCTGATGACTTCCCAACTCCGGTCGCGGCTGGCGTCGTTTACCAGAAGGACCTCAAAGGGCTGGCCCAACCCGGTCAGGACCGTCTTCAGTTGCGTGAGCAACGGGAGCAGCGACTGTTCGCTGTTGTATACGGGGATGACGATGGAGATGCCCATGATTATACCTCAACTAGGGGACCACACTCAGGAAAGCGACGTGGAAAGACTTTGCATGCTCAGTGCCACGCGACTTTGCCGTGGATGCGCTCGACCAGCGCCAGCACGATGTAATGCAGCAGGACGCTGTGGACGCTCTCCGCCGTGCACATGTCGTTCAGCGGCACGTGCAGCCGGTGTTGCGCCAGCCGGCGCAGCTTGCCGCCGTCGTAGCCGGTGATGCCCAGCGTGGCCAGCCCGTTCCGCTTGGCCCATTTCACGGCGCAGAGGATGTTCGGGCTGTTGCCCGAACCGCTGATCGCGACGAGCACGTCGCCGGGGCGCGCATGGTTGCGCAACTGCTGCTCGAACACAAATTCATAGCCGTCGTCGTTGCCGTAGGCGGTCAGGAACGGCGCGCTGTCGGTCAGCGCCAGCGCGCGCACCCGCTGCTTCTGCGCCAACGTCCGCCGCGTGCCCTTGGCCAGGTCCTGGGCCAGATGCGAGGCCGAAGCCGCGGAGCCGCCATTGCCGATGACAAACACCGTGCTGCCCGCCTGATAGGCGCGATACAACAGATCGATGGTGACGGCCACTTCCTGCGGTTTCACCGACCGGAGCGCTTGGCTGACATAATCGAGATAGGCTGCGTATTTCATCGTAGCTTTCCTATGTTTTCTGCACAAGCTTGAGCCGTTCCTGCCACAACCGGCCGG
>CAIWHP010000276.1 GCA_903912445.1 uncultured Lentisphaerota bacterium | reverse complement strand
TGAGCGAAGCATGGCAGGGCAACTTGGTCCACGCGGTCAAAACCGCTGACCGGCTGGGGCTGGAAGTCATTTGGGGGACGGGCCCGGGTTGGGCGGGCAGCGGCGGCTCCTGGGTGAAACCCGAGGATTCAATGCAACATCTCGTGTGGAGCAGCGTGACGGTGGCGGGGCCGGGACCGTTTGATCAGGTGCTGCCGGTCCCTTCGGCGCATGCTCCCAATCGTTTTGCCGGCATGAACACCATCCACCTGGCCCAGCGCGATGGATGGTATCGCGCCGTGGCTGTTTTGGCCTTTCCGGCTCCCGTGGGCGAGGTCGCTAAGGTCAACGAAGCCGATCTGAAGACCGGTGCGGTCCGCGAGTGTTTGTTCGCGGGATGGGGTGAGGTCGTCTCGGTTCGAAGGAAAGCCGCGTTTCGGATTGTCCGAACGCACAGGCCTCGTGGCTCTCCCTAAAAACGGCGAAGGCCCCGGCGGGGAGCCGGGGCCTTGTGGCAGACCCGATGAGATCACGCATCGGATTCCTTGCCGGGGCCTCCGCAGGGTGGCCGTTCTCGGTTCACTTAATCCCGGCCGCCACACGAATAGCAGCCGGGACTTGGGCGAATCAGGACGATCCCTGGGCGGGTTTCTTACTGGAGCAGACGCAGTGCGCTCTGGGCACTTTGGTTGGCCTGGGCCAGCATGGCCGTGCCCGAGGACACGAGGACATTCCATCTGGCGAGCTGCGTGGACTCCTCTGCGACGTCCACGTCCGAGATGCGGCTGGCCGCGGCCTCGAGGTTGGACTTGTTGACCGACAACACTTCGGCGGCGAAGCCGAGGGTGCTCTGGACGGCGCCGTTATTGGCGCGATCCTGACCGAGGGCCACGATCTGGTCCTTGATGTTGGTCAAACCGTCGATCGCGAGGCTGGTGCTGTCGAAGGTGGTGGTTGCGATCGAAATCGAACTGCCACCGTCAGCGGCCTCCGTCGTATACACATCGAGCGCGGCGGTCATCAACGTAGTGCCGTTGAATTCCTCCGTCGCCAAGTTGTCGAGCTGAGTGGTCAGCTGGTCGAACTCGGCGCTGTAGGCGGCCGTGTCGTTGGTGTCCTTGGTCTGGTCGGCGTAGAGCGTCGCGAGCTCGCTCATCCGGTCGAGGATCTTGCCGGTCACCTTCAACACACCGTCCTGGGTCTGAAGCAGGGAGATGGCGTTGCCGATGTTGTTGGCTGCGGCGCTGGAGCGCTTGGCGGCCGCCGACAGTTTCATCGAGACGGCCAAACCACCGGCATCATCCGACGGGTTGACGATCTTGGAACCGCTCGACAGCCGGTTGAGGCTGCGTTGCAGGTTGGCACTGGACGTAGCGAGGTTGTTGGAAGCAACCGACGCTGCGTTATTGGTATTAATCACGACTGACATGGTAGTATCTCTCCTTGATATCTGTGCGACTATCCGTCGTCGCCACGGGCCCTGATAGCAGGCGTGGGCCGCGCCTTCTGCGGCAGATGCCGCAAAGCGAAATCCGGCCGCTTAAGGCGGCGCGGAAAAGGGGGGGAACTTTCAATGAACCGCTGAACGGGACCCACTCCGAGACAGACAACCGCGAGAGCTCGGGACCGGCGGGCGGGTAATCAATCCGACCGGCCGGGTGGGACCGCTAAAGGATTACTGGAGTAGTTTGAGCACCGACTGGGCGCTTTGGTTGGCCTGGGCGAGCATCGCCGTGCCGGACGAGACGAGGACGTTCCAGCGGGCGAGCTGCGTGGATTCCTCGGCGACATCCACATCGAAGATGCGGCTGGCCGCGGCCTCGAGGTTGGACTTGTTGACCGCCAGCACTTCGGCCGCGAAGCCGAGGGTGCTCTGGACGGCACCGTTGTTGGCGCGGTCCTGACCGAGGGCGACGATCTGGTCTTTGATGTTGGACAAACCGGTGATGGCGAGCCCCGTGCCGTCAAAGGTGGTGGCTGCGATCGAGATCGAGCTGCCGCTGTCGCCGGCTTCGGTCGTATAGACATCGAGGGCGGCCGTCATGAGGGTCGTGCCGTTGAAGGTCTCGATCCCCAAGTTGCCGATCTGGATGTTCAATTGGTCGAACTCGGCTTCATACGCCGAAGTGTCGCTGGTGTCCTTGGTTTGATCCGAGTAAAGGGTGGCCAGTTCGCTCATGCGGTCGAGCACCTTGCCGACGACTTTCATGACACCGTCCTGGGTCTGGAGGAGGGAAACGGCATTGCCGATGTTGGTGGCGGCGGCGCCGGAACGTTTGGCGGTCGCGGACAGTTTCATCGAAACGGCCAAGCCACCGGCATCGTCGGAGGGAGTGACAATCTTGGAACCGCTGGAAAGCCGGTTCAGGCTCTTCTGCAACGAGGCGTTGGAGGAGGCGAGGTTGTTCGCAGCAACGGTGGCCGCGAAGTTCGTGTTAATTACAACAGACATGGTGATCTTCCTTGATTCTAAGCGTGGCGTCCGTGCCACATTCGTATCCGGGGGAGCGGCTCCGAATCGCGCCGGTCTCGACGTTTGTCTTGACGAAAGAGCTATCGTCGCGGGCCGAGAAAAACTTTACGAAATCACGCCCGAATTATTTTCGGCCCCCGCGCACTTTTTCCTAAAGTCGGTTTCGTGGAGCGGCGGAAACCGCGGGCCGGGCCGGCCGGCGGCGCGGATTTCCCGGCGAATTTCCGGAGTGTAGGAAAATCGATTACAAGCTCGGCCGGTTCCCGGCTTACGGGGTGTCGGCCCGCATGTGGAATTTTTTGTGCGCCAGCAAGTGAAGGCGGTGCACGGCGAGCCCCAGTTCGGCAAATGCGGCCCCCGCAGCCGCATCTGCGCCGCCCGATTCCAAGCGCCGTTGCGTCCGGCGGAAGCGGTCGCTCAAGGAGCGGTGTTCGTCGGTGTCGTCCAGTCGACGGAGGAGCCGGCGGATGTGGTCGGCCTGCCGCCGGGCCTGTTGAACCAACCGGAGCGCGGCGGCGAAGGTGATGCGGCCCGCTTGGAGGTCTTGATACACGCGGCATTCAAAATTGCGGCATTGCGTCGGCCGGTCCGCGTAGGCCCGGCAGGTGCGGTCCGCGCACAGGGCGGCACACGGCTGGGGAAAAAGGGTGACCGGCGACCCGGCGCGGGAGACGGTCACCGGCAGCCCGAGCGCCCGCAGTTTCTGCGCGTCGTC
>CAIWHP010000275.1 GCA_903912445.1 uncultured Lentisphaerota bacterium | reverse complement strand
GCGGGTCCAACGCGACGTTGAACCAGGCGGTGCTGTGGAACTATGGCGAGGCGGGCAACACCTATTGCAGCAAGGGCGTGGAACTCTGGATCTCGCAGAATGGCGTCGACTATATGTTGGCCGCGAGCAACACGCTCAGCGCGGGTACCGGCGCGCTCACCTTCAACTTCGGCGGCCTGGTGGCCCGGGACATCAAACTGGTGATCAAGAGCGGTTATAACGCCAGCTACTGGGAGCTGGGCGAGTTCGAGGTCTTTGGCACACCCGGCGGAACGTTGGAGTTCGTGCCGCCGACGGCCGGCACCGCCAGCGCGGTCGGGAGCACGGGCGCCAGCACGATCGCCGTGAACTACAGCGGCACCGGGGATACGGGTGGCAGCGGCCTGGCCAGCGTGGAGCTGTGGTACCGGAAAGACGGCGGCACCTGGACCGACTCCGGCCTGCGGCAGACCGGTGGCAGCGGCGCGTTCACCTTCACCCCGCCGGGCGGGAGCGGTGCGTATGCCTTCGCGCTGGTGGCGGTGGATGGCGCGGGGAACCGCTCGGCGGCGGTCACGGGGAGCGGCGACTGCACGACCACCTATACCTATGTCCCGCCGCCGCGGAACCTGCTGCTGCTTGCGAACGGCGGACAGCTGGTGAGTTTCACCGCGCAATACAACAACAGCACATGGGGCGCGGCGCGGCTGACCGATGGCGTCAAGAACGGCGCCGGCGGCAGCTGGTGCAGCCCGGCCAGCCCGGGGCAGCAGACGTTCGTCTTTGCGTTCACCAACAGCGCGTTCGCCACGTTGAGCCAGGCGGTGCTGTGGAACTACGGCGAAGGCATCTACTACAGCAAGGACTTTGAAATCTGGAGCTCGGTGGATGGCGTGAATTATCTGCCGCTGACGAACGGTACGCTCGCCGCCGGCACGGCCTCGTTGACCCAGAACCTGAACGGCGTAGTGGCCAAGACCCTCAAGCTGGTGCTCAAGAGCGGCTATAACAGCAGCTACTGGGAACTGGGCGAGTTCGAGGTGTTCGGCGTTCCCGGCGGGACGCCGCCGCCGATGCTCGGCGCCACGCCGGGAGCCTTGACGGTGCCGGAAGGCGGGACCGGCAGCTTCCAGGTCAGCCTGAGCATCGCGCCCGCCGCCGCGGTGACGGTGGCGGTCAGCCGCGCCAGCGGGAGCGCCATGCTGCAGGCGGATACGAACCTGATCTTCAGCGTCGCGAACTGGAACACGGCTCAGGCTGTCGTGGTGTCGGCGGCCGTGGATGCGGATGTGACTAGCGATATGGCGCAGTTCCAATGCGCGGCGCCGGGCTGGACGAACGCCGTGGTGACGGCGACGCAGCAGGACAACCAGCCGGTGATCAAGAACCTGGTGCTTGCCGCGAACGGCGGACAGCTGGTGAGCTTCAGCGCGCAATACAACAACAGCACATGGGCCGCGGCGCGGTTGACCGATGGCGTCAAGAACGGCGGCGGCGGCAGTTGGTGCAGCACGCCCAGCCCTGGAGAGCAGACGTTCATCTATGCGTTCACTAACAGTGTGTTCGCCACGCTGAGCCGGGCGGTGCTGTGGAACTACGGCGAAGGCGTGTACTACAGCAAGGACTTTGAAATCTTGAGTTCGCAGGATGGGGTGCATTATCTGCTGCTGACGAACGGCACGCTGGCCGCCAGCACCACGGCGTTGACCTTGAATCTGAATCCCATGGTGGCGAAGAATATCAAACTGGTGCTCAAGAGCGGCTACAACAGCAGTTACTGGGAACTGGGTGAGTTTGAAGTGTTTGGAACCGTGGGCGGGACCCCCGATGCGGTGGGTCCGACGGCCGGTACGGCCAGCGCGGTCGGGAGCACGAGCGTCAGCACGATCGCCGTGAACTACAGCGGCGCCGGGGACGCGGGCGGCAGCGGGCTGGCCAACGTGGAACTGTGGTACCGGAAGGATGGCGGCGCGTGGACGGATTCCGGCCTACGGCAGACCGCGGGCAGCGGAGCGTTTTCCTTCACCCCGCCGGGCGGGAGCGGTGCATATGCTTTCGCGCTGGTGGCGGTGGATGGCGCGGGGAACCGCTCGGCGGCCGTCACGGGGGGCGGCGACTGCACGACCACCTATACCTATGTCCCGCCGCCGCGGAACCTGCTGTTGCCGGCGCACGGCGGGCAGCTGGTGAGCTTCACCGCGCAGTACAACAGCAGCACGTGGGCTGCGGCGCGGCTGACCGATGGCGTCAAGAACGGCCCCGGCGGCAGCTGGTGCAGCCCGGCTAGCCCGGGACAGCAGACGTTCGTCTATGCGTTCACCAACAGCGCGTTCGCCACGCTGAGCCAGGCGGTGCTGTGGAATTACGGCGAAGGCATCTACTACAGCAAGGACTTTGAAATCTTGAGCTCGGTGGATGGCGTGAATTATCTGTCGCTGACGAACGGTACGCTCGCCGCCGGCACGGCCTCGTTGACCCAGAACCTGAACGGCGTGGTGGCCAAGACCCTCAAGCTGGTGCTCAAGAGCGGCTATAACAGCAGCTACTGGGAACTGGGCGAGTTCGAGGTGTTGGGCGTCCCCGGTGGAACACCGCCGCCGATGATCAGTGCCACGCCGAACACCTTGAATGTGCCGGAAGGCGGAACCAGCAGCTTCCAGGTCAGCCTGAACATCGCGCCGGCAGCCGCGGTGACGGTGGCGGTCAGCCGTGCCAGCGGAAGTGCCATGCTGCAGGCGAATACGAACCTGATTTTCACCGCTGCGAACTGGAACAATGCCCGGTCCGTCGTGGTGTCGGCGGCGGTGGATGCGGACATGACAAATGAAGTTGCGCAGATCCGGTGTGCGGCAACGGGCTGGACGAACGCGGTGGTGACAGTGACGCAGGCGGACAACCAGCCGATGACGCAGAACCTGCTGCTGCCGGCGAACGGCGGGCAGCTGGTGAGCTACACCTCGCAGTATAACCCCAGTTATTGGAGCGCGGCGCGGTTGAGCGATGGCATTCAGGGCGGCGCCGGAGCCAGTTGGTGTAGCGTCGCCAGCCCAGGCCCACAGTCGTTCGTCTACGCGTTCAGCAACGCGTCTGCCGCGACGTTGACCCAGGCGGTCATATGGAACGACAGCGAGCCGGGCAGTTACTACAGCAAGAGCATCGAAGTCTGGACCTCCAGCAACGGGACGGATTACGTGCTGGCGGCTAGCAACACGCTCAGTGCGAGTGCGGGTATGCTGTCGCTCAATCTCGGCGGGGTGGTGGCCAAAAACATCAAGCTCGTCATCAAGAGTGGCTACCGGTCCGATTACTGGGAACTGGGCGAGTTCGAGGTCTACGGGGTCGCCGGTGGACTCGCGCCATTGGGCATGGCGCCGTTGGCCGAGATGGCGTTCGCGCCGGACGCGGGCGGTGCGGCGCTGGTCGCGCAGGCGCCGGCGCTTACGATGCAGGCGGAGCTGACCGCGACGAACCTCGCGCCCGCGGCCTATCAGGTGGTCACCAGCGACGACGACGCGGCGCACACCAACGGCATGCCCGCCGTCGATGGCGACACCAACTCGGTGTGGGTCGGCAAGTCCGGCGCGCCCGGTTGGAACATCATCGTCGGGTACGAGCCCACGGTGACGCTGACCAACCTGCCGACGGTCTTGCTGGGCGAAGGCTCGCTGACCAACCTGGTGTATTTCTTCAGCATGGACGCGCTCAACTGGCTGAGCCTGGAGCCCGCGCTGCTGCAAGGACCGGTGCAACTCAACAGCCTCTGGCTCGGCATCCCGACCAACGGCACGCCCGCTGTGCCCAGGATCAGGGAAATCCAGCTAAAGTAAAACTGCCAACGGTGGGAATGATCACCGGTCCTGTGTCGGGCGGAGGGGGGCCATGTAGGCATCGTTGCAGGTGTTACCTGTGTGCATTCTGCGGCGCGAGCAATGCCAGCAAGCGCGCTTTATCACGGACCAAGGTCCGCGAAGTCATTTTGCGGATGATCTTGACCGCTTCGGCGTCCTTATCCGGGACTCCGCCGGCCGTCAACGCTTTCGGCAAGGCGCCGGCGAGCGCCGCGCGGAATTGCTCCCGGCCCGGCCGGAAGTAGTGCTTCAGCACCACATCGGCCGTGGCATGGCCTGTGACGCGGCGCACAATCATCTCCGGGACGCCGGCCGAGAGGGCTAGCGTGATCCAGGTCGTGCGGAACGAATGCCAGCCCTTCAGGCAGGCGCGCCGGCAGCGGTGGGACTCTGATGGGATGTCCGCCGTGATCGTGCCGCGGTGAACCTCCGGAAGCGCCGGCCGCCGGACTACGGCCGCACCCGTCAGGCGTTCGACATCGGCTAATCGGAGGGAGACGAGCCCCGCACTCGACGGCATTGCCTTGGCGATCTGTTTGACGCTCGCGCCATCCATGTAGCGCGTGAAGATCTCGCGCGTGCGCTCACGCCGCTTGGCGGACATAGCGGCCGCCGCCAAAGCCTGCAGGCCACGGCGTCGCAGGTCGTCCGGTGCTAGCTGAACCAACGTTGCGCGCTTGGCCTGCTCGGCTTTCAATCGTTTAAGCTTTTCGTCGTCCACAAAACCAGCACGCTCCAAGATGACCTGCAGGCGGTCGTTCAGCTGGTCCGGGTTGTTGGCATAGAGCGCAGCCGCGGCAGGGAATACATAGTCGCCGGGCAGGGGAGGGTGATCAGCCTGTATCCGCTCAAGTTCAACGCGCAGCATGGGGAGGATCGGGATTTCGACGAGCTCATTGCTCTTGCTGGTCTTGACGGTGATGAACCCTTGCTTCAGATCCACGTTCTTCCAGCGGAGCCGGCACACGTCCCCGCGCCGCATGGCGGTACAGAGAGCGGTGATGATGAGCGGCTTGAGCTCCGGGTCGGCAGCCGCGGCATCTACGACTGCGGTGATTTCTTCGGGTGTGAATGGTTCGCGATGGACACTGTTCTCGTCCTCTTTGACCTGCTCCTTGAGATAATTGCGCCAGGCATCGCCGTAGGGCTCTAGCCGCTTGAAGCAGGCTTTCAGCAGTCCCAAGCTGCGGTTCCAGGTGCGGCCGGTGATGCCGCGCGCCTGTTCGGCATCCATGAAGGACCGGACGTGGTCTGCTTTGACCTCGCCCAGTTCCTGCATCTTGGGTGCCTCGGTCGCCATGTGCTGCTGAAAGCGGCCGATGATGCCGCGGCAGATCTCGATCTGAAGTGCGCCCCGCCGGCGTTTACCGGGAAACTTTTCCCAGCGGTCGGCGAGGTCGGCCAGCTGGACCGGCTCGATCTTGGTGCCATACCGCGCGACATGGATTTGCTGGAAGAGCTTTTCCTTGTCGGCCTCGGACTGCCGGCCTTCGGCCATCTCGGCGAGCTCGATGAGTGCCTTCTGCCGGGAGTGTTCAAAGGCGGTGTCACCGGTGTCGTTGAGCTTGAGCGAAGCGGGTGGGTTGCCGGCGATCCGGCAGAGGGTACGGACTTGTTTTCTCCCGGCCCGCTGGAAAATGCCGTACCAAAAGGGCCGCAGGCGCCCATCCGCATATCGCTTGAGTAGCAGCCGCATAGTGCCTCGTTTTCTGCAGGTGCCGGCGTCGGTTTCCACCCCGCTGGACGGTGGCGGACAATAGCGCCCGCTGGCGGCACCCGCGGGGGTAGAATGGACACAAAAAGCGGACACAAATCAAGTGAAAATGCAGAATCGTCAATGCTGTATTGCAAAAGTACCGGCCTCCGAAGCCAAAGGTTGCTGGTTCAACTCCAGTCAGGCACACCAAGCTTTTAAACGATTAGAGCGACACCGCGGCCGACTTGGCTGCGGGTACTCTTCCCTTCAAGTCGCTCAAACGGCTTGACGATGTCATTGACGCCCGCCCGCTCGTATTCCACCCGACAGCTCCACCCCCGGCGGGCCTTTGCTGCAGGGGCATAGGTCAGACGCCGACGAGGGCGGTGGCGATGGCGCGGAGGAGGTCGGCCTGGTTGTAGGGCTTGATGAGGAAGGGCCAGCGGTGTTCTTCGATCTCCGGCCAGCGCTCGTGGATGTCGGCGTAGCCGCTGGTCAGGATGCAGTGCAGGTCGGGGCGCTGCTGCTGAAACTGGCGGACCAGATCCAGCCCGTTGCCATCGGGCAACATGACATCGCTCACCACCAGGTCGATCAGGCTGTTGAAGGTGGCGTGCGCCTTGCCGCAGGACGCGACGGCGATGGCCCGATAGCCGTGCCGGTTCAACATCTGTTGCGTCATCCGGCGGACCAGCGGGTCGTCTTCAATGAGCAGGATACGCTCCCCATGACCTGTGGCGGGCAGCGCCAGCGCGGGGGCGGCGCCCGGGATGGCGGCGGGTGCAGCGTTGTGGGCGGGCAGATAGACCCGGAAGGTGGTGCCGTGCCCGGGCTCGCTGTAGACGGTGATCCAGCCGTCGTGCTGCTTGACGATGCCGTACACCGTGGAGAGGCCCAGGCCGGTCCCTTTGCCCTGTTCCTTGGTGGTGAAAAACGGCTCGAAAATTTGCACCCGGATTTCCCGGCTCATGCCGGTGCCGTTGTCGGTCATGGAAAGGCAGACAAAGTGGCCGGCGCGGCCTTCCGGATGGAAGGGGAGGTCCTCCACCCGCAAGTGGAGGTTGGCGGTGCGGACCGCCAGCAGGCCGCCCGCGGGCATGGCGTCGCGTGCGTTGACGGCCAGGTTGGTCAGCACCTGGTCCATCTGCCCGGAGTCCACATTGACGCGCGCCAGGTCGGGGGCCAGTTCCAGCTTGAGTTGCACGTTCTCGCCCAGCAGACGGGCGAGCATCTTGGCGAGATTGACGACGATATCATTGAGGACATAGACGCGTGGCATCAGCATCTGCTTGCGGCTGAAGGCGAGCAGCTGGCGGGTCAGGATGGCCGCGCGTTCGCCGCTGCGCTGGATCTCCAGCAAATCGTGGTGGCGCTCGTCGGTGGCGGGCGTGTTCTTCAGGAGCAGTTCGCTGTACCCTAGGATGGTCTGGAGGATATTGTTGAAGTCGTGGGCCACACCGCCGGCCAGCTTGCCCACCGTCTCCATTTTCTGCGCCTGCAGGAAGGCGTGCTGGAGCCGCTTGAATTCGGTGATGTTGGTGGCGATGTGGATGACCTTTTCAACCTGCCCGGTGGCGTTCAGCACCGGCGTGCAAGAAATCAGATAGGTGCCGCCGAGCGCTTGCACTTCGACCTCCGCGACCTCCTGATGGCCACTGTGCAAAGCCCGTTCCAAGGGACATTCGGGGGAGGGGCCGGTGGCATCGGAACGGTGGAAGACATTCCAGCATTTTAGGCTGCGCAGCTCATCCATCGTTTTGCCGGAAGCTTGCAGGAGGGCGCGATTGGCGGCGATGATGCCATAGTTGGGGTCCAGAATCGCGGCCGGCTGGCCGATGGCCTGGAAAATGTTCTCCCAATCTTCCTTGCTGCGCTGCAACGCGGCTTCCACCCGCTTGCGTTCGGTGATGTCCAGGATGATTGAGAGGAAAAAGCGCTGTCCGCCGGCCGAGATGGCACAGGTGGACACCAAGGTCTGGCGCAGGCTCCCATCCTTGACGCGGAACGTACACGGCATACCGTAGACCGGCTTGCCTTGCGCGATGGCCTCGACGATCCGCTGCCGGTCCAGGTCGTCCACAAAGAGGCCCAACTCGCGGGAGTTGCGGCCGATCACCTCGTTCCGGCTGTATCCGCTGTCGCGCAGGAAGACGGCGTTCACCTCCTGATAGGCCCCGCCCTCCAGCGCGGTGATGGCCATGGCGATCGGGCTGTTATGGAAGGCAAACGCGAACTTTTCCTCGCTCGCCCGCAGCGCCCCCACCGCCTGCCGCTCGGCGACGACCGCCCTGCGGCGCAAAATCGCGAGGAAAACGGACAGCAGCACGGCCATGCAGCCCGTGGCGGCCGCCGTGAGCTGGATGAGCGGGCGCTGGTAGAAAAAGGGCTGGAGGGTGAGGGCCTGCGTGGCCTCGGCCGCGCTCCACACGCCATCGTTGTTGGCGGCGCGCACGCGCAGGGTGTAGGTGCCCGGCGGCAGATGTGAATAGGTGAGCGTGCGGTCGGCCGGCGTGTCCTGCCAGTCCCCGTCGATCCCCTCAAGCCGGTGGCACAGCCGTACGTTTTCCGGCGCGACGTAGCTCATGGCGCTCAGGATGAAACGGAGCTTGGCGGCCCCCGGTGCGACCGACACCTCCCGCCCGTGTGGCACCGCGACGACTTGGCCGTCGACGGACATCTCCGCAATGGCCACGGGCGGCGGCACGGTGTTGGCTCCGGAGGTGTTCGGGTCGGCAATCGCGAGGCCGGTGCGGGTCGCGAACCATAGCCGGCCATCGGGAGCGAGGAGCGCATTGGGCGCATAGCCGCTATTGCCCTGCAGGCCAGGCACGCCTTCGCCGCTGCCGAGGGCAATGCATTGAAAGGTGCTGGCGCGATCCTCGGCGACGGCGTTGAGTTCGTCCAGCGCGGCAAAGAAAATGCCGCGGTTGCCGGCGGCCCAGAGCCGGCCGTGCGGCCCCAGGAGCAGTTGCGAGATCACGTTGTTCCGCAGCCCGTGCGCCGTGGTCAGCAGACGGCACTCGCCATCTTTCAAGCGTGCGAGGCCATTGATGGTGCCGATCCAGAGCGCCCCATCGGGCGTGCCGAGCAGCGCGCGGATCTGTCCACACCCGGCCAGCTCGGGCGGCGTGCACCGCACGAGGTTGGTGCCGGCGGCGCACAGCAGGGCGCCGTTGCGGGTGCCCACCCAGATCTGGCCCTGGCTGTCCTGGGCGACGGCCCGCACCTCGCCGCTGTCCGCCTGCTGCGCCAACACCTGCCAGTGGTCGGGCCGGCCGCGCAGCAGGGCATTGCCACGTCCGATCCAGACCTCGCCATCGCGCGCGGCCAGGAGCGTGCGGATGCGGCCCTGATGTTCAGCAGGTGGTGGCAGCGGAATTTTTTCATAGTGCTGGCCGTCCCAGCGGACCAGTTCACCGTCACTCGTGCCGATCCAACAGAGTCCGTTGGTATCCGCCGCGACCGTCGTGGCAAAGGCTGCCGGCCAGTCCCGCAGATCGGCCAGCTGTTGCCAGCGGCCGGCCTGGCGGCGGTAGAGTTTGCCGGTCACGAGCGCCACCCAGATGTCGCCGCGCGCATCGGCGCAGAGCGAGCGGGCGATCTGGGCCACCGGGCCGCCGGCCTCATCGAGCAGCCTCAGCATGCGCGGCCGAATGCGGCAGACCCCGCCGCCGCCGGTGCCGGCCCAGAGGTTGCCCTCGCGATCTTCCTGCAGTGACCAGATGTCGTGGTTGGGCAACTCTACCCGGGTGAGCGCTGACCCGTCCCAGACATGGAGCCCAGCCCCGGACATGCCGCACCAGACCCGTCCCTGCCGGTCTTCCAGCAGCACGGAAGCGCGGTTGCCCGCCGGGCCATCGGGCAGGCGGGCGATCTCGACGCAGCCGGTGGCGGCGGTGTAGCGCAACAACTGGCGACCCACCCCGAGCCACAGCCCGCCAGTGCGGGCGGCGCAGAGGACGGTTTTTTCCTGGGGCAGCGTCGTGACGGACTCAAAGTTTCCCCCGGTCCAGCGCGCCAAGGTGCCGGGGGCAGCCAGCCAGAGTTGGGCTGCGCTGTCGCGGGCCAGCGTCGCCCGGCTGCCCGCCCCCGCCAGCGCGGAGGGCGCCACCTCCCCGGCAGCTACGGCCGCGGCGATATCTACGCGCAGCACCGGATGGTTCTCGATGCAAATCCAAAGCACGCCACGGGGCTCTTCGAACATGGTGGTGACGCGCGGATCTGCGGGCAACGAGGGGAACCGCAACGCGTGCGGCGGCTGGTTGTGGCGCAGAGCTACCAGCCGGCTGCCGGAGATCAGCCAGAGCGTTCCATCCTGTCCCGCGCACATTCCGCTTACGCCGCGCGGACTGGGCCCTTTATCGCCTGTGGCGACGCTCTGCAACAGCAGACCGTCGAAGCGGGCCAGACCGGAGTGGGTGGCGAAGAGCATGGCCCCATCGTCCGCCTGGACAATGGCCGTGACATCGTTGTTGGGGAGGCCATCGTCGGTCTGCCAGGCGCGGTAATCCACGTCGAGGGACGGTCGGCAGCGCTGGCGGGCAGGAACAGCAACGCCAAGGCGACGAGTCGCGCCCCCCACCGCCTCTCAACGTGGCGCTGTGATACCCTCATGAATAGTAGCCCCATTACCGCAAGAAAAGAGGCACTATAATATGATGAAAAGGGCCGCAGCGCAACCCGGGACGTTTCTGCCCTTTGGTGCGGGGTCCGCCCCGGGACGGGCAGGCGGGCTGCGCCCAAGCATTCCACTGCCAGGCATTAAATACCTGGAAACTTGCGCTTCCGTTCCAGATGCCCACGATTTGCCTTGTCAGGCGGTGCGCTGTCCGGCTAGCGTGATTTCACGATTGGCGTCACGATGGGGGTCGGTCCGTTCGCGGATTAAAAAGCGGCCCGCGCGCAGCCGCCATGAAACTTGGACCACCTTGGCCGTGGTTTTGAAAAAAGGAATGCAGCCCATGCCCTCACCGACTGTCCATCCGCGCGATCCCTTGCACGGCATCACGCTGGAGAACCTCCTCAATCAAATGGTCGCGCGGCATGGCTGGGCCGAGATGGGCCGGCGCATCCCCATCCGCTGCTTCCAGTTCGATCCGAGCGTGAAGTCCAGCCTGACGTTCCTCCGCAAGACGCCCTGGGCCCGCCAGAAGGTCGAGGCGTGGTTCATTGCCGACCTGGCGAAAAAGGAAGCGCCTTGAGCGTAAGGTCACCACTCTGTGGCGGGGGAATATGCCGATGCTGTTGAAGGACATGGCGAAAGCCCTGAACCGCTCGCCGGTGTACATCCATGGCCTGCAGCAACGGTTTGCCTTGCCGGTGTTGGCGGGTGACGCCTATGCGCCGGCCTATCTCGCCTGCCTGCACCGCATCGTCCTGTTGCGCGTGTTGGGCATCGCCGAGGAGCGGCTGCGCGAGCTGTGGCACCTGGAGAAGAAACTGCTCCAACTCCTGCATGTGGATTCGACCGGCTCCCCGACGTGGTTTTTGGATGCCTGCGGCGCGGCGGACCGCGCGCCGCGCCGCTTGTTGTTGACCAATTATGACCTCGGCTGGGAGGTCTCCGGCGGCACCTTGCAACTCGGTCTCAATTTCTCGCAACAAGTCAGCGAATTGTTCGCCAGCGCCGCCATGGGCGAGGATGCGCTCCGCATCCTCAACCGGTGCCTCGAAAGCCAAGCCCGCATCAAGTCCGAGATCGCTCTCGAACGGGCAAACGTCCGTGCCGCCGCCCGCTTCGCGCAAGCCTGCTGACCTGTGGTGTGGGGCAAAAACTTTCCTCCACATACGGTTTCTAGGCGGATGTTGCCGGCGGAGGCACCGGCGAGGAAGGGGTGGCGTTCACCGGCTTGTTCTGCCGGCGATTCGTTTTCATGATCTGCTATCTCCCGGATAGCAGCGCGCGCAGCTGCGCCGCGCCCTCGGTTTGGAATTTCTGGAACTCGAACTCGAAGTTGGGGGTGAAGCAATCCTTGCCGAGATGCGCGACGATTTCTGCCGGCGACCAGAAGTGGCCTTCATCAATCTCCGACGCCTGCAAGACGAAGGGGCCGTCGCTGAGGGCGAGGTAGGTGCGGATCAGTTCCGCTTCGCGCGCGTTGCGCCAGAGATATTGATAGACGAAATGCACCGGCGTTCCGCGCAGCCCGAGCTCTTCCTCGGTTTCGCGCAGGACGCCTTGCAGCGGCGTTTCGCCCGGCTGCATGTGGCCGCCGACGGAGCTGTCCCACCTGCCCGGCTGCACATCCTTGGTCTTCGCGCGCTTCTGCAAAAACAAAGCGCCGCGCCGGTTGAACACCAGCAGATGGACCGCCTGGTGGATCAGCGCGGGATTGCCGTGGCACTCCCGTCGCGGCCGCACGCCCAGCACCTTGCCGCTCTCGTCCACAATTTCAAAAAGTTCGTCGTTCATATGATCCTGTCTGGCTAGCTGGGAGCGGTGGCATTCCTGCCGCCGAATAACAGCGGAGAAGAACGAGGCAAGCGGAAAAAAGGGAACGGAAGGATTCCTCCTGGTTTCCTGAGTGCCCTTGCAAAAGCTGGAGGGACGCGCGCCGTCGCGTCCAGTCCTGCTCGGCAGCATTCCACCAATCGGAAAGCATAAATCATCAAACATCAATTCAGGTCTTTTTCCCGCCCACGGCGCGGAATCTTTCGTTGTGCATCAGGTCGTTCACTTCTTCCTCTGGCTCGCGGGCAGCGGGGTGGGGCGCCGCTTGGATTGGTCGGCTTTGACGTCGGCGAGCAGGACCTGTACGGCCTTTTCGAGCTGCGCGTCCTTGCCGGCGGCGCGGTCGCCGGGCTGCGGCCAGACGACATGGTCCGGCACGACGCCGTTAAGCTCCATGTCCTGGCCATCGTCGAGGCCGAACCAGCCGCGGTCGGGCGTGCGCAGGACGCCGAGGTCGAGGATGTGCCGGTCGGGCGTGGAGATCACCGCACCATAGGTGGGCACGCCGACGAGCTTGCCGCGCTTGAGCGTCTTGATCGCACGGCTGAAGATCTCCGCGTTGCTGGCGGAGTTCTGGTTGCAGAGCACGACGATCGGCCTGGTGTAGACGACGCGGCCAAGGTAGCCGGCGGGATAGCTCAGCTCGCCGCCGCGTGGGATGGTCAGCGCGTGGTAGGGGTGGCAGAGGATCGCGAGCAGGCGGTCGGCGATGAAGCCGCCGGGGTTGTTGCGGACGTCGATGACGAGGCCATCCTTGCCGACGCCCTCGGCATACACCTCCTGCTCGAACTGGCGCAGGCTAGGCAGGCTCATGCGCTCGATCTGCAGGTAGCCGAGGCGGTCGTTGCTCAAGGCGTTGACGCGTTTGCGGTTGTTGCGCATCCAGATCTTGTGGGTCAGCTCGCGCGCCTCGGCGAAGCTGATGGTCGGCACGCTGACCTTGCGCGTGCTGTTGCTGCCGCGGACCTCGAGCAGGACCTCGCGCGGCCAGCTGCCGTTGAGCACCCGCGTCAGGTCCAGCGCCGGTCCGACCGCGGTGCCGTCCATGCTCAGGATCACGTCGTCGGGCTGGAGGCGGCAGCGCGGCGCATCGGAGGGGCCCCCGGCGAGCACTTCGCTGACCTTGAGGCCCGGCCCGGCGAAGGCGGGATCGAAGCGCAGGCCGAGGTGCGCGGTGCGGATTTTCCACTCCGTGTTCGTCCAGAGCAGCGGCGCGGCGACCGTGAAGCCGAGGTGCGAGGCGTTGAGCTCGCCGTTGAGCATTTCCATCACGCGCCGGAACGCGTTGATGTCGGGGGCGTTGGCGGCCATGTCCTCGTATTTGCGGCGCACGCCTTCCCAGTCGCGGTTGTTCAGGTGCGCGTCGTAGAAATTGTCGCGCAGCAGCCGCCATGCCTGGCGGAAGCCGAGCCGCTGGTGGTCGCGCCAGTTGAGCGTCTGCAGCGCCTCGAACGGATACTTTTCCTCGAGCGCCGCCGGCACGCCATCCGCGAGCCACAGGATCTTGCTGCCCTTCTCGATCCACTTGGCCTGCGAGCCCTGCAGCGCGGTGAGGAGGGTCGGCTCGCCGGGATTGGGGAAGTTGATGCGGTAGGTGCCGGTCTTCCCGTTGATGTTCGCGCCGAAGACGAGCGCGATGGAATCGAACGACCAGAACAGATGGTGCGGCGCGGCGTTGGCCGGCAGCGGCGCCTGCCGGATGCGCTCGGCGAGCCCCTCGAAGTCAATGTTCACCTCCGGCTTCGCGCGCGGCTTGGGTTCGACGGCGGGCACCGCGGCGTTCTTGCGCGTGACGCGACCCTCCTTCATCTTCTTGAGCGCCTGTTCGCGCGTGGATTCGCGCTTGCTCCACGGCTCGTCGGCGCGCGCGAGCCATACGTAGTTGAGCGCCACCTCGTTATCCAGCGTGCGGCTGACGAACGCGACGAGCTTGCCATCCGGCGACCACGCCGCGTCGCCGCTCCAGCCGGGCCGGCGCGACAGGTTGTAGCGCGTCTGGCCGTCGGCGGAGACGAGCCACACGTCGGTGTTGTCCGCGCTGTCCATCAAGGTACACAGCAGCCACTTGCCGTCGGGCGACCAATCCACGTCCGCGCGATAGGGCGAGGTGGCGACCGTGCGCGCGTGCTGGCCGTTGGCATCGCAGACCACGACCTCGCCGCGGCCGCGCACCAGGGCGAGCTGCGTGCCGTTGGGGCTGATCGTCAGGTGGGAGCGCGCCGCCGCATCGCCGGTCAGCGGCTCCAGCGTGAACTGCTCGTTCTGCCACCAGTATTGGTCCGGCTGCCGCCGCTGGGCGCGCCAGAGGTTGACGGCCTCGCCGGTGTCGCGCAGGAAATACACCGTGGCGTTGTCGGGTGCGAGCACGGCCTCGGTGTCGCTGGCCGCCGAGCCGGAGGTCACCGGCTGCGGGTCGCGCAGCACGGTGTCCATCGCCCAGATGTTGCCGCCCGCCGTGAAGATCATCTCCAGCCCGCTGCTGGTGAACTGCAGCGTGCCCGCGTGCGTTTCGTTGGCGACGGTCTTCAGCCGCCGGCGGACGTTGGTCGCGCGGCCCGGCACGTCGCTGGCGCTCGTCAGGACAATTTTTTCCGGCTGCGCCTGGCCGCCGGTCGGCAGGCGGTAGTAGTCGAAGAGCTGGCTGAAGACCAGCATCGAGCCGTCGCGCGCGAGGGCGGGGAACATTACGGGGCTGTCGGTGAACTGCGTCAGCTGCCGCTCCTTGCCGGAGGCCAGGTCGCGCTCATAGAGGTTGGCCACGCCGCTGCGCGCGGAGGTGTAGTAGCAGCCGCGCCCGTCCGGCTTCCACAGCGGCGAGCGGCAGTCGGTCTCGTCCGCGCAGATTTTCTTGAACGCGTTCGTCGGGCCCTCGAAGAGCCAGAGCTGGCTCGCGCGGCTGCCGTGATACCCCATGCGATAGGGGTCGCAGCCCTCGCGCGTGAAGAGGATGCGCTGGCCGTCGGGCGCCACGGTGGCGTCGGAGGCGTATTCGTCGAAAACTAGTTTCTCCGCCGTGCGTGCCGCGCGCTCGACGCGGTAGAGGCGGTCCGAGGAGAAGCCGTTGCCATCGCGCACCGCGCGGGTCAGCAGCGCGCTGCCATCGGGATACCAGCCGCACAGCAGGTTGCCCTCGGTGTGCCACGTGAGCTGCTGCGGCACGCCGCCCTCGGTGGGCACCGCAAAGGTCATCCAGCCGCCCGCGCGCTCGCTGACGAAGGCGACCTCGCGCCCGTCGGGGGAGAACTTGGGGAATTCATCGCTGGCCGGGTGCGAGGCGAGCAGTTGCGCCGCGCCGCCGGCGACCGGTGCGCGCCAGATGTCGCCCTTCCAGGCGAACACCAGCTGCTGGCCATCCGGCGAGACATCCGGCGGTCCCGCCAGCTGGATGGTTTCCTGCACGGGCGCCGCCAGCGCCAGCCCGGCGAGCCCCCACCACATCCAAAAGATTCTGCGCATCGGGATGCTCCTTCCGCGATAAACAACGCGGCCACGATGCCAGAGCGCCGCCCCGACAGCAACCGCGTTTTCCAAGGGTTGGAACCGGAGCCAACGGCGTACTCCCGCAAATCATTAAAGAGGAAGTCTAAAGCCTTTGCGGTGGCCGGGGCTTCTCCAACTCCGCGAAACCGACCTGAACATAAGCAGCAGAAGAATTCCGCGCAAAGGACGCCAAGCACGCGAAGGACAAGAGGACGAAAGCAGTCATGGGGCGGGCGTTGGAGACTTCCCTGCTTGGCGGCCGTTGCGTCCTTGGCGTGAAAACTCCGGCCGACCGCCGCACCGGCATTGACCACGTTTTGACAAACGCGGCTACAGCGGCGTCGGCATTCCAGTCATCGGCGTACTGCCACAAAGCGTAAAGCGGCAGGCGAAATCATAAATTCTTCGGCCGATGTTTTTCCAGTTCGCGGATCGCGTCGCGGGCGATCCAGCGGGCGGGCTTGGTGTCCTGGGCGAGGATGCTCGCTGCGCTGGCGAGGGCGGCGGTTCTGAGGCGCGCGTTGCGCTTGCCGATCTGGCGCAGCGCCCAGTTGACGGCCTTGCGCACGAAGTTCCGCTCGTCATGCGCCTCGCGCTCGATCAGCGACAGGAAGCCCAAGAACAGCTCGTCCGGCGCGGCCTTGTCGTGGACCGCCAGCGCCGCCATCAGCACAAAGCCGGCGCGCTTGACGTACTCGTCCGGCTGCTGTGTCCAGGCGCGGATCTTGGCGTGGGCGAACGGCGTCTTGTCGAACAGGTTGCTGCAGACCTGGTCGCAGATGTCCCACGACGCGAAGTCGCGCACCCACGCCTCCATCTGCGCGGCGGTCACCTGCCGCGGATCATCCACGAGCGCCGCCATGATGCGCGCCTCGTGGATGCCGCTCTGCCACAGCTCCAGCGCCAGCGCGTGCTGGCGCCGGTAGGCGCGCGCCATCTGCCGTAGCGCCGGCATGCTCACCCCGAGCGCGTCGCTGGAGTTGATGCCGTAGCGCGCCATGCCGACGACGTTGGCGGGATTGGCCAGCGTGCGTAGCTGGGCGATGATTTCAGCGCAAGTGGTCATGGTCGTCTTCGCAGGGGCGCAGTCTTGCTG
>CAIWHP010000274.1 GCA_903912445.1 uncultured Lentisphaerota bacterium | reverse complement strand
CCGAGTTCTGGAAGCTCGAAAAGGAGGCGGAGAAGCTGCTGGAGGGACTTGCCCGATGAAAAAGCCCGCAAGCACCACAGTCGCCATCAGCGCTGATTACCGGAAGTTCGTCGAGGAACTGAAGGCCCGGGTGGTTTCCGCCCGCATTTCAGCGGCCCGGGCCATTACCCACGAGGCCATCCTGCTGTACTGGGACATTGGGCGCGGGATCGTGGAAAAGCAGAAGGAGCACGGCTGGGGCGATTCGGTGGTCGAAATGGTCGCGGCGGATTTACAGCGGGCATTCCCGGGAACGAAAGGGTTCTCACCACAAAATATTTGGCGGATGCAGCAGTTCTACCTCCTTCACAACCAAGAAGAATTTCTCGCACAGGTTGTGAGAGAAATCGAACACGATGGCAACAGAGCGCCGACCGGTGAGTTGCTCTCACAGGCTGTGAGAGAAATGGTTGCTACCGTGCCATGGGGCCACTATGCCAATGGACTCCTGCGTGTGATCGACCCCGCCGCCCGCCTTTGGTACCTGCGCGCCACTTCCCGTTTCGGCTGGTCGCGCAATGTCCTGTTGAATCAGATCAAGGTCGCTGCCTACGAACGGGCGGTGACCGAGAAGAAGACGCACAACTTTCCGCTTGCCATGCCAGAGTACCTTGCCGAGCAGGCGGACGAGATGCTCAAGAGTTCGTATAACCTGGAATTCCTCGGCATCCGTCGTGAGGTGAAGGAGCGGGAGCTGGAAGATCGACTGATTTCCCGCCTGCAAGCCTTCCTGCTCGAACTCGGCTACGGCTTCTGCTTTGTCGGGCGGCAACACCGCATCGTGCTGGGGAAGAAGGAATATTTCATCGACCTGCTTTTCTACCACCGCCACATCAAGGCCTTGGTCGCCTTTGAGCTGAAGGTCGGCCCCTTTGAGCCGGAACACGCGGGCAAGATGGATTTCTACCTCAACCTGCTCAACGACAAGGAGCGCGGCCCCGAGGACCAGCCCTCCATCGGCATCATCCTCTGCGCGGAAAAAGACGACGTGGAAGTCGAATACGCCCTGCGCAGCAAAGCCAATCCGATCGGCGTCGCCGCCTATACCTTGCAATCGAAACTGCCGGGCGCCTTGAAAGGGAAGCTGCCCAGCGCCAAACAACTCGCGGATGTGGTGCGGGTGGAGATGGAGGGAAAGGGGTGAGCGCTGTTCCACTAGCCGATCTTTGGCTTGACCGGATGCCGGGCGGCTGGAAGCGCAGCCGCATTCGCAATGTGGCCGCCTTGTCGCCGAACTGCTCTCAGACACGACCCACATTGGATGAACCTTGCACGGTCGTCCCGATGGAATTGCTGACCACCGATGGTGTGATTGACGTGTCCAATCAGCAACCACTGGAGGACATTTCAACGGGCCTGCCCCTGTTCGAGAAGGGTGACGTTCTGTTCGCGAAGATCACCCCATGCATGGAAAATGGAAAAGGGGCGTTCGTGCGGCAACTGCCAACACGCTACGCCTTTGGGAGCACTGAATTTCATGTGCTTCGGGCAGGGAACAAGGTCGATGGTCAATTTCTGTATTACGCCACGTTCAATCCTGTTTACCGGGCTTACGCCGCAGAGAACATGGTCGGAGCAGCTGGGCAAAAGCGTGTGTCTTCGCGCTTTTTGAAGGATACCCGGCTGTTTCTCCCGCCGCTGCCCGAGCAGCAGCGCATCGCAGCGTATCTGGATGCGAGTTGTGCGGCGATTGACGCGGCGGTGGTCACCAAACGCAGTCAACTCGAGACCCTCGACGCCGTGCGGGCCAGCATCATCGAAACGGCGGTCACGAGAGGGTTGAATGCCAAAACCAAATTGCGGCTGATCGATCACGACTGGATTGGTTCGCTCCCCGAGAATTGGGCTGCGGTTCGCATCAAGCGGGTCATCTCGCGGATCGATTATGGAATCTCGGTAAGCAGCGAGCGCGACGGCAAACATGCTGTTCTCAAGATGGGGAATATCCAGCGCGGAGAGATTGTGTTTTCAAAGATGGAGTTCGTCGATGAAGTGGCCGACGAACTGCTGCTCGAACATAACGACTTGCTCTACAACCGCACCAATAGCCCCGACCAGGTTGGCAAGGCAGCGTTGTTCCTCGGCAAGAAGGACGATGCCGTCACATTTGCTTCTTATCTGGTCAGGCTGCGGGTCAATCACCGCATCATTCCTGAGTTTCTCAACTATGCGGTGAACTGCGGTGGGTTCCTCGCATTTGCCCGGCGACTGGCCATTCCTTCGGTACAGCAATCAAATCTCAATTCGACTCGTTATGGCAGGCTGCACATTCCGATGCCGCCTGTCACGGAGCAACGAGCCATCTGCGCGTACCTCAACACAAAAGTGGGCGAGATGAAGCGAGTAGTAACAACCATTGAAACCCAAATCGCCACCCTCACCGCCTACCGCAAGTCGCTGATTCACGAATGCGTCACGGGACAGCGGCGGGTGACCGAGGCGGACATCAACCGGGTCAAAGTGCATGGTCAAGAAGAAGCAACCTCCTGAG
Source organism: uncultured Lentisphaerota bacterium (assembly GCA_903912445.1). Lineage (GTDB taxonomy): Bacteria > Verrucomicrobiota > Kiritimatiellia > CAIQIC01 > CAIQIC01 > DP16D-bin41. Next base: position 240 of record CAIWHP010000274.1, on the reverse strand, counting down.
TTGACGTTTCAGACGCACATCGCGGATTACCTGGCCCGCGAGCACAAGTATGCGGTGCTGGAGCAGGGCGACATCACGGACACCGAGCATTTCATCGCCGAAGACCAGCTCTGGGCTTTCCTCCAAGCCAGTCAGGCCGACACGCTGAAGAAGCTCGTGGACGATTACGGCACCGATGCGCGCGAGGAAGTTTTCAAGGCGCTGCACAAGGAGCTGGAACATACGCCGCTGTGGCTGTTG
>CAIWHP010000273.1 GCA_903912445.1 uncultured Lentisphaerota bacterium | reverse complement strand
CTGGAGACCGGGCCGCAGGGCGCGCGCCGCTACCCCGTGACCGTGGTGATGGGCGGCAAGAATGTGTACTACCTGCTGACGCCCCTGGAGCGCGGCCATCTCCAGGTGCTGCCGGTGGCCTACGACGTCCACCGCCGCGCCTGGTTCGACACCGCCGCCAGCGCGGTGCGGCACTTCACCGACCGCCGCGACGAGGCGCTGGCGTGGACCGACCGGCTCTACACGTTCAACACCGCCTGCTATGCCTGCCACGTCAGCCAGCTCGCCACGCGCTACAACGGCGCCGACGATTCCTACGCGACGACGTGGCTGGAGCCGGGGATCAACTGCGAGACGTGCCACGGTCCCGGCGCGGAGCACGTGCGCACCTTCCGGGCTGCGCCCACCAACCGGCCGCCGCGCGAACTGGGGCTCATCAGCACGCGCGCCATGACCCCCGTGCAGCGCAACGACCTGTGCGCGACCTGTCACGCCAAGCTGGCGCCCATCACGCCGGTTTTCACGCCGGGCGCGCGCTTCTTCGACCATTTCGATATGACCTGCCTGGAGGATCCGGACTTCCATCCCGACGGCCGCGACCTCGGCGAAAATTATACGTGGACCGGCTGGCGGATGAACCGGTGCGCGCGCGCAGCGAAAATGGATTGCACGCACTGCCACACCTCCAGCGGACGCAACCGCTTCCCGGGCGCGGCGGCGAACCAGGCATGTCTGCCGTGCCACCAGAACAGAGTCGCGGCGCCCGCCGCGCATACGCACCACCAGCCGGGCACGAACGCGCCGACCTGCGTCGCGTGCCACATGCCCACGACGGAGTTCGGCCGGATGCTCCGCAGCGACCACTCGCTGCGCCCGCCGATGCCCGCCGCCGCCCAAGAATTCAACTCGCCGCTCGCCTGCCTGCAATGCCACGCCAACCGCCAGCCCGGTTGGGCCGACGCGCACGTGCGCCAGTGGCACGCCGACGACTATCAGGCGGAAACGCTCCGGTGGGCCCGGCTGGTCCAGGCCGCGCGGCGCGGCGACTGGACGCAGAGCGCGGCGATGTTGGCTTATCTCGCCGGCACGCATCGCGAGGAGATGGTCGCCGTCGCGCTCATCCGGCTGCTCGCCAACTGTGCCGACCCCGCCAAGTGGCCGGTCTTCGCGCAGCTCACCGCCGATGCCTCGCCGCTGGTGCGCTCCGCGGCCGCCTCCGGGCTGGAGGGCCGCTTCGACGGCGCGGAACTGGCGGCGCTGCTGCGGGCCGTGCGCGACGACGTCCGGCTCGTGCGCATCCGCGCCGCGCAGGCGCTCGCCGCCTATCCCGTGGCGCGGCTCGCGCCCGACGACCGCACGGCGGTCCTGGCGGCCACGGGCGAGCTGGAGCAGAGCCTGCGCCTGCGTTCCGATGATTCGGTGTCGCTGTACAACCTCGGCAACTATCACATGACGCGCGGCGAGCTGGATACCGCCGTCACCAACTTCAATGCGGCGCTGCGGCTGCGCCCGGACCTCGTCGCGCCCGCGGTGAACGCCTCGCTCGCGCTCAACCAGCTCGGCCGCAATGCCGAGGCCGAGCAGCAGCTGCGCGCGGCGCTCGTGCACGCGCCCTCGAACGGGGCGGTACTGCTGAACCTCGCGCTGCTGCTCGGCGAGCAGGGCCGGCTCGACGAGGCGCGGCGTGGCTGGCTGGATGTTTTGAAAGCGGAGCCGCGCTCCGCGACCGCGGCCTACAACCTCGCCGTCATCACGGGCGCGAGCGATGTGCGCGCCGCCAGCGAGTGGGCCGCGCGCGCCGCCGGGTGGGCGCCGCACGACTGGAAATATGTCAGCGCCCACGCGTTCTACGTGCGGCGGGCGGGCGATGCCGCCGGCGCGCTCGCCATCCTCGAACGGTTTGTGGCGCAGCACCCGGAGGCCAACGAAGCCCGGCAGGCGCTGGCCGAGGCCAAGGGGCCTGCATCGCCGTGACGCAAGGAATGCGAACGATGAACACACGCTATGTCCTCTGCGCCGGCGTCGCCTTGCTGGCCTGCGCTGGCCTGCCAGCCCTGTATGCGACCGCCGAGGACAAGCCCCTCGACACCGCTCAGGGCAGGCCCAACATCATCATCCTGCTCTCCGACGATCAGGGCTACGGTGATCTCTCGTGCCACGGCAATCCGGTGCTCAAGACTCCGGAACTCGACAAGCTGCACGCGGAGTCCGTGCGCTTCACCGATTTCCACGTGACGCCGAAATGTACGCCGACGCGCGGGCAGTTGATGACCGGCTGGGACGCGTTGCACAACGGCGCGACCTCGGTGACGGCGGGCCGTGCGGTGCTGCGCCGCGATCTTCCTACGATGGCGGATATCTTCGCGGCGGCCGGCTACCGTACCGGCCTGTTCGGCAAATGGCATTTGGGCGATAACTATCCCTACCGGCCGATGGATCGCGGTTTTCAGGAATGCTGCTACTTCCACGGCTGGGGCATGAGCGGTTCCGCGCCGGAGTTCGCCAACACCTATTCCGACGGCACGTTCCTTCACAACGGCGTGCGCGAGAAGTTCACCGGCTACTGCACCGAGCTCTGGTTCGACCGCGCGATGGCGTGGATGCAGGAGCGCAAGGCGGGCGGCGAGCCGTTCCTCTGCTATATGCCGCTCAATGTGGCGCATGGTCCGATGCAGGTGCCGGACCGGTACACTGCGCTCTATAACAAGCCCGGCTGGCCGGCGAAGTTCTTCGGGATGCTCGCCAACCTCGATGAGAACGTGGGCCGCCTTGAGGAGTTTCTGCGCACGACCGGTCTGCGCGAGAACACCATCCTGATTTTCATGACCGACAACGGCGGCACCGGCGGCGTGAAGCTGTTCAACGCCGGGATGCGCGGGATGAAGAGTTCGCCCTACGAGGGCGGTCACCGCGTGCCGTGTTTCGTCCGCTGGCCTGCCGGGCAGCTCGGCGCGCCGCGCGATGTGCCCACGCCGGCCAGCAACACCGACATCCTGCCGACGTTGATCGAGCTGTGTGGTATCTCGAAGCCCGCCGCCGCGATGTTTGATGGCGTCAGCCTCGCCGGGCTGTTGCGCGGCAGCGGTACGCTCGCCGACCGGATGCTGGTGGTGCAGCAGGACGAAAATCCGGAGCCGTTCACTCCCGCCGCCGTCATCTGGAATCAATGGCGGCTGGTAAACGGCACGGAGCTTTTCGATATCCACGCCGATCCCGGCCAGAAGAACGACAGCGCCGCGCAGCACGCCGACGTGGTCGCGAAGATGCGGGCGCATTATGAAAAGTGGTGGGCGCGCGTCGAGCCGGGCTTGCGAGAATATCAGCCGATCAGCATCGGCGCGGCGCAGGAGAATCCGGTGGAGCTCTCGTGCTCCGACTGGATCAAGACCTATTGCGATAACGCGGGCCACATCCGCGCCGGCGTGGGCGGGCCGCAGGGCAGCGCGTGGGTGGTGTTCGTCGAGCAGGATGGCGACTATACGATCACGCTCCGTCGCTGGCCGGCGGAGTTGGACCAGCCCTTGCAGGCGGCGGAGACCGGGAAGGCGTTCCCGGTCGCACGCGCCAAGCTCACCATCGGCGGGCAGTCGGCCGAGGCTGCGGCTGCGCCCGGCGCGAAGAGCGTGACGCTGCATGTGAAGCTGAAGGGCGGCGTGAAGACCGAGTTGCACGCCTGGTTCCAGGATGCCACCGGCCATGATCTTTGCGGCGCCTACTACGCGACCGTTTTGCGAACTCCCAAAGGAAACACACCATGAGAAGACTGCTGGCTCTGCTCGCGCTCGCGCTGCCGCTCTCGCTGACGGCGGCGGACAGGATGAACGTGCTGTTCATCTCCGTGGACGATATGCGGCCGGAGATGGGCTGCTATGGCAACAGCGTCGTCAAGACGCCGCACATGGACCGGCTCGCCAAGAGCGGCATGGTCTTCACCCGCGCGTACTGCCAGCAGGCGGTGTGCAGCCCGACGCGCAGCTCGATCATGACCAGCCGCCGGCCGGATGCGACGCGCGTGTGGGACCTGGAGACGCATTTCCGCGTCGCGCTGCCGGACGCGATCACGCTGCCGCAGCACTTCAAGGCCAATGGCTACTACTGCGTCGCCTTCAGCAAGATCTATCACCACGGCTTCGAGGACGGCCGCTCGTGGAACGAGCCGCACTGGTATCCGAGCGGGCAGACCATTGACGTGGATCCCAACGACTGGACCAAGCGGACGGTGACCAGGACCGACGACGGCGTGAAGGAATATCGCAAGCAGCCGCTGCCGGCCGACAACGACAAACCCAACGCCGGCAAGCGTGGCAAGGCCGGCAAGCCGCCCAAGGGCGATGCGTATGAAGTCAGCGATAAGCAGGACGACGAGCTGCCCGACGGCTGCACCGCCGCGGTCGCGGTCAAGAAGCTGCACGAGCTGAAAACGAAGAACCAGCCGTTTTTCCTTGCGGTCGGCTTCCTCAAGCCGCATCTGCCGTTCATCGCGCCGAAAAAATACTGGGACCTCTATGACCCGAACCAGATTCCGCTTCCGCTGATCGATCATCTGCCGGACGGCGCGCCGGCCTACGCCGGCCACGACAACGGCGAACTGCACAGCTACGCGAACTGCCCGAAGGGGAACCCGATCCCCACCGACTTCGCGAAGACGCTGCGGCACGGCTACTATGCCTGCATCAGCTACACCGATGCGCAGATCGGCCGCCTGCTTGACGCGCTGGAGCAGGAAGGCCTCGCGCAGAACACGGTCGTCGTGCTCTGGGGCGACCACGGCTGGCAGCTCGGCGATCACGGGCTCTGGCACAAGCACACGAACTTCGAAATCGCCACGCGCGTGCCGCTGTTCTTCCGCGTGCCCGGCCTGAAGAGCGCGGGTCAGCCCTGCGCCGTGCCGGCCGAATTCCTCGACGTCTACCCGACGCTTGCCGATGTCTGCGGCTTGTCGATCCCGGCGGGTCTCGACGGTGTCAGCCTCAAACCGTGGCTCGAAAATCCCGCGGCGCCCGCGGGGCGGAAGGTGGCGATCAGCCAGTATCCGCGCGGCGGCGGCGTGACCGGCAACAAACAGCTCATGGGCTACAGCATCCGCGACGAGCGCTGGCGCATGACCGCGTGGCGCGACCGGACCGATGGCAGCATCGCCGCGACCGAGCTCTATGACGAGCAGAACGATCCCGCCGAGTCGAAGAACCTCGCCGATCAACATCCCGACATCGTCAAACGCCTGAGCGCTTTTATCCCGCCGCTGATTTCCTATGAGGGCGGCAAGGGGAAGGGCATCAAGCAGGGGAAAACCGAGCCGACGAAGCCGAAGCAGGATCGCGGCACAATGTTCGACAAGAAAGATAAGAGCCACGACGGCAAGCTCACCCGCGAGGAGTTCCTCGCCAGCCAGCCCGATCCCGAGGAAGCGCCGAAACGATTTCCCTTGTTCGACAAGAACAAGGACGGTTTCGTGGACCGCGAGGAATTCATCAAGGGCGGTAAGCCGTAAAAAGGAGACCGCATGCAGGCCGGTAATACGTTGGTCCGTGGTTTATGGATGGCCGCCGCCGCGCTGTTGGCGTTGCCGCTCACGCTGACAGCAGCGGAGCAGCCCCTCGACCCCGCCCGGGGCAGGCCCAATGTCCTGCTGATTTGCGTGGACGACCTCAAGCCGTTGCTCGGGTGCTACGGCGCACCGCTGGTCAAGTCGCCGAACATCGACCGACTGGCTGCGCGCGGCGTGTTGTTCGAGCGCGCGTTCTGCAACCAGGCGGTCTGTGCGCCGTCGCGGAATGCGCTGATGACGGGCCTGCGCTCGTCCAGCATCGGCATCTACGACCTGGCGACCAACTTCCGCAAGGCCGTGCCCGAGGCCATCACTGTGGCGCAGTATTTCCAGAAGCACGGCTACCGCACCGAGGCGATGGGCAAGATCATGCATGTCGGCCACGGCAACTTCGAGGACGAGGCCTCCTGGTCGGTGCCGTCTTGGAAGCCGAAAGGCGGCGGCTACCAGCTCAAGGAGAGTACCGCCAGCACGCGCCCCTCCAAGGTCGGCGGCCCGCGCGGTGCGACCACAGAGTGCGCTGATGTAGCCGATAATACGTATGGTGATGGCCTGATCGCCGACGAAGCCATCGCCCGCCTGCGCGCCGCCAAGGGCAAGCCCGGCGAGCCGTGGTTCATCGCCGTCGGCTTCCTCAAGCCGCACCTGCCGTTCGTCGCTCCAAAAAAATATTGGGACCTTTATGACCGCGCCGCCTTCCCGCTGCCGGCGCTGAAGACGCCGCCCATCGGCGCACCGGAGTTTGCGCCCACCACGTGGGGCGAACTGCGCCAGTACAGCGATATCCCCGAGGTTGGAGCGCTCGACGATGCGAAGACGCGCCTGCTGCTCCACGGCTATCACGCCGCGACCAGCTACATGGACGCCCAACTGGGCCGCGTGCTCGACGCGCTCGACCAGCAGGGTCTGGCGCGGAACACGATCATTGTCCTCTGGGGCGATCACGGGTGGCACCTCGGCGATCACGGCATGTGGTGCAAGCACACCAACTACGAACAGGCCGCGCGCATCCCGTTCATCGTGGTGGCCCCTGGCGTCGCCAAGGCCGGCGCGAAGACCGGCGCGCTGGCCGAGACGGTGGACCTCTATCCCTCGCTCTGCGAACTGGCCGGCTTGCCCGCGCCGCAGGGGCTCGACGGGGCGAGCTTTGTCGCCGCGCTGAAGAACCCGGCGGCGCTGACCAAGGAGGCCGTGTTCCACGTTTTCCCGCGCAGCCAGGCCATGGGTCGCGCCGTCCGCACCACCCGCTACCGCCTCGTGGAATGGAAACCGATCGGCGCGCCAGCCGACACCGCCGTGTACGAACTCTATGACTACGAGGCCGACCCGGCCGAAACGAAAAACCTCGCCGCCGAGAAACCGGAAATCGTCGCCCAGCTTCGCGCCATCCTCGCCAGGCAGCCCGAGGCCAAACCGCAAATCCAGGCGGGCGGCAAGGGCGCGAAAAAAGAAGCGGCCGCGGGCAAGCCGAAGCAGGACCGCGGCGCGATGTTCGATCAACGCGACAAGGATCAGGACGGCAAGCTGACGCGCGAGGAGTTCCTCGCCAACCAACCCGACCCCGAGGAAGCGCCGAAGCGCTTCCCGAAATTCGACGCCAACAAGGATGGCTTCGTGGGCCGCGAGGAATTCATCAAGGGCGGCAAGCCGTGACATGAAGGCAGCGGGTTCCAGGTGGAGTGCGGCAGCTTGCTGCCGCCTTGTTTCGCGAAGCTTGCTTCGCGGTGGTCGCGAGGGCGGGAGACCGCCGCGCCGAGCGGGGAAAGGCGCAAGCAAGCTTGCGCAGTCCACACGGGGCGTTTCCAAGGGTTGGAAATACGGAACATGGGTTTTCCCAAGCCTTGGAAAACGGACAGGGCCGGTCATGATGCCCTCGTGCCTGCTGCTGGTTGTGGCGCTGCTGGGCGCGACGCTGGCAACACCTGCGGCGCCGGCGAGGCCCGACGTCCTCGTCATCCTCACCGATCAGTGGAGCCCGCGCTATGTGAGCTGGGACCAGCCGCAGGTGCGCACGCCGCAACTGGATCGCATCGCGGGCGAGGGGCTGATCTTCGACGCCTGCTACACACCTGCGCCGGTCTGCGTGCCGGCGCGGATTTCGCTGCTCACCGGGCTCTATCCGCACAACCATGGGCACGCGGTGTGGGGCAACCCGAACCAGTATCATCTGCCGCCGGCGGTGGCGCCGATGTTCCGCGACATCCGGCGGGCGGGCTACACGACGGCGCAGATCGGCAAGCTGCACTGGTTCACGGGTACCGACTGGAAGAGCGAGTTCGCGAGCCTCGACGACTATCACCGCGCGCTGGGGCTGGACTATGTGCTGGATGTGTCCGGACCGGTGGACGCGGCGACGGCGAAGGATGCTTACGCGCAACACCTCCGGGAACTGGGCGTGCTCGACGCCGTGGCCGCGGATCTGCGCCAACGTTATCTGGATTGGGAATATGAGCCGCGCGCCAGCCTGGTAAAACCGGAGGATTATCACGACGGCTTCGTCACCGGCGCGGCCGTGGACTTCATCCGCCGCCAGCCGCAGGCAAAGCCGCTGTGCCTGGTGGTAAGCCTGCACTCGCCGCATCCTCCGTTGGACGCGCCGGGCGAGTTCGCCCAGATGTTCGATCCGGACAAGCTCACGTTGCCCGCGAATGTGCCGGAGACCTTCCAGCGCGACGGCCGGACACTCGATCACGCCGCCGTGCGGAAGCTGCTGGCCAACTATCTCGGCAAAATCGCGCTCGTGGACCAGTGTGTCGGGCGGCTCGTCGGGGCACTGCAGGCGCGCGGCACGTGGGATGGGGCGCTCGTGGTGTTCACCGCCGACCATGGCGAGATGATGGGCGCGCACGGCGCGCTGACGAAGGGCCGCTTTTATGAGGAAGCCGCCCGGGTGCCGCTGGTGCTCCGCTGGCCGGGCCACGTGAAGGCCGGGCGCACCGCGGCACTGGCACAGATGATGGATATCTACCCGACCATCGTGGAGGCCATCGGCGGCGAGGTGACGCCGGGGCGCTTTGCGAAGTCGCTGCTGCCCGTCGCCACGGGCAGGCAGACCGCCGTCCGCGAGCTTGTGCTCAGCGAGATCGGCAAGGGCACGGCGCAGCGCCTCATGGCCCGCGACGCACGCTTCAAATATTGGACGGATGAAAAAGGAGAATGCCTGTTTGACCTTCAGGATGACCCGTTGGAAATGCACGATCTCGCCGGTGCGCCGGAACATCGCGAAACGCTCCACCGGATGCGGGCCCAGCTTCTGGCGCAGCTGTGCTCGACGCAGGTGAACCTCGCCGATGGCGCCCGGTCGAAAGTCCAGCGCCTGCGCGAGGCAGAGGCGCAAAAAGCCCCCAAGGGCCGCACGCCATGAAAATCCTGACATGCCTGCTGGCCCTAGGTCTGCTCCCGTGCGCAGCGCTGCACGCCGCGGAGCCGTCCGCAGCGCGCCGACCGAACGCGATCGTGATTCTCTCCGACGATCAGGGCCATTGCGAGTTGGGTGCGTACCTGGATATCGCCTCCGCCGGGAATCTCGGTTCGCCGAATGCGGCGCAATATCGTGCCATCCAAGCGTGCACGGATAAAAAAGCGCCCATTGACGTTTGTTTTGCAGCGGCCCGCAAATGCATGCCCACCATGGATGCGCTTGCCAGGAGCGGCGTACGGTTCACCTCGTTTCTGTCGGCGCCGACCTGTGCGCCGGCGCGGTCGTTGCTCATGAGCGCGCGCTATCCGCAAGGTTTCGGTGTCTACTGCAATGACGACATCGTGTCTGGCACGGTCAGAGGCGTGCCTGCCGAGGTGAACTTTCCGGTGCGTTTGTTCAAGGAGGCCGGCTACCTGACCGGCCTCTGCGGAAAATGGCATCTCGGCAGCAAGCCGGGCCAGCATCCGAACGATCGCGGCTTCGACTATTTCTTTGGCTTCGACCGCGCGCACACGGAGAAATACGACTCGAAGCTTCTTCAGCGCAACAACAAAAGCGTGCCGGCGAATGGCTGGCTGGCCGACCAAATTTCCGACGAGGCTGTCGCATTTCTCCAGCGCGCCGACAAGGAGCAGCGCCCCTTCTTCCTCTATGTGGCCTACAACGAGCCGCACGGGCCGACGCCGCGTCCGCCGCAGAAATATATTGATCACTTCAAGAGCGGCTCCGATATCGTGGACGTACACTTTGCCACCATCTACGGCATGGATCAGGGCATTGGGCGGATCGTGGCCGAGCTCAAGCGTAGCGGGCGTTTCGAGAACACGCTCATCCTGTTCGGGGCCGACAATGGGGCCGGGGCGCCCAAGAGCGTGGGCTTTAATTCGCCGAACTATAACGTGCCGGTGCCGGGCAACGGTCCGTTCCGCGGCGGCAAATGGACTCCGTGGGAAGGTGGCGTGCGCGTGCCGTTCATCGCCTGCCTGCCCAAGGGCGCGGCCAAGGCCAGCGACGCGTTGATTTCCATGATGGATGTTTTGCCCACCGCCTTGGATTACGCCGGGATCAAAATCCCGGACAGCTACACATTGGATGGCCGTAGTTTTCTGCCCATCCTCCAAGGCACATCCGCCGGCGAGAAAGAGCGTACGCTCTGCTGGGCCGGCGAGGCCAGCGAGCCCTTTCCCGGCGAGGAGTGGAGTCCTGCTTTTGCTGAACTCGCCGGCAGAGCCAGCGGACTCAAGAAGGGAAATTTTCTGCCCTGCTGGTACGTGCGCACGCCGCAATGGAAACTCGTGGCTTGGGACAACCTCGCTCCGGCGCTGATCGACATGACCCAGGATCCCTGCGAATGGCAGGACGTGTCCAAACAAAATCCGGACGTGGTGCGCCGGTTGCGCAAACAATTTGATGACTGGATCGTTGTCCAGAAACCGCCGTTGGCCTATGACCGGAAACAGTGGGAAAAATTGCTGCCAGAAAAAGCGAAGCCATGAAAATGAAGCCACGGATGGGGCCTGTTGTCGCGTCATTTCTGTTGATGTTCTGTGTGGCACTGCACGCCGCGGAGCCGGCCGCGGCGCACCGGCCGAACGTGATCATCATTCTCGCCGATGATCTCGGTTATGCCGACGTGGGCTTTCAAGGGCTCGGCGATTTGCCGACGCCGAACATTGACCGCTTGGCGCAGGGCGGCGTGCGCTTCTCCTCGGGCTATGTGTCGTGGTGCGCCTGCGCACCGTCGCGCGCGGGCATCATCACTGGGCGCGATTCGCATCGCTTCGGTTTCTACACGAACCCGACGCCGGTGCTCGCCGCCGACCAAGGTCTGCCGCCGGGCCTCATGACCGTGCCGCGCGCGCTGCAACAACTCGGCTACGTGACCGGCGGCATCGGCAAGTGGCACCTGGGCACGACCGCCGACCGGCATCCGAACCGGATGGGCTTCAGCGAATGGTTCGGCTTCCTCGGCGGCGGGCATGATTATTTTCCGCGGGAATATTACGGACGAAAGCTTCCGAAGCGGCCGTGGCCGGAATGGTTCGTCAACGGGACGCTGCCGATCCTGCGTAACGACGAACCGGTGAAGGTGGACCGCTACCTGACGGATCTGTTCAGCGATGAGGCCGCTGCGTTCATCCGGCGGCACGCCTCGACAGGCTCGGCGCAGGCAAGGCAGCCGTTCTTCCTCTACCTCGCCTACAACGCTCCGCACTCGCCCTATGATGCGCCAAAGGATGAAGTGGTGAAGTTCGATGTGCAGAAGATGGCGCGCCTCGACGGCATCTCGGCGGAATTGCGCCGTACCTATGTGGCGATGGTCTCGAAGCTCGATCAGGGTGTCGGCCAGGTGCTTGCCGCCGTTCACGAGAGCCAGCTCGACGAGCACACGCTGATTTTCTTTTTGAGCGACAACGGCGGCGGCGCGAACAGCCACGACGGCAAGCCGGGCTATCCGAGCTCGAATCATCCGCTGCGCGGCTGGAAGGGCACGCTCTATGAAGGCGGCATCCGCGTGCCGTTCGTTGCGTCGTGGAAAGGCACGCTACCGGCGGGCGTCACCTATGCGCAGCCGGTGTCCGCGTTCGACATGGGCGCGACCGCGCTCGCGCTCGCCGGCGGCGCGCCGCAGGGGATGGGGCTCGACGGTGTGAATCTGCTGCCGCATCTCACCGGACAGACGCAGGCCGCGCCGCACGACCGGCTGTTTTGGAAAGAGCAGGCGCGCGGCGCGATCCGCGAAGGACGCTACAAGTTGCTCACCGGTGAAAAGATCGCGAAGCGCGAGCTCTACGACCTGGACGCCGACATCGCCGAGAGCAAGAATCTCGCCGCCGAAAAACCGGACGTGGTGCAGCGGCTCAACGCGCAGTGGCAGGCGTGGAACAAGGAAATGGCGCCGCCGCTGTGGCAGACGCCGCCGCAGAAGGATTGGACCAAACCGGAATTCCAACCGCCGCCGTGGCCGGAAGAAAATGCCGCCGCCGCACAGGGAAAAAAGTCGGGTAGCCCTTGATGAAAACTTCCGTCATGAAAAAAACCTTTCTCGCACTCGCCGCGGCCTGCCTCTGTGCGGGTGGTTCGAGCGCTGACGAAAAGCCCAACATAGTTTATCTCCTTGCCGACGATCTGGGTTGGAGCGATGTGAGCGCGCACGGCGGCGGCATCCCGACGCCGACGATTGACCGGCTGTTCAAGCAGGGCGTCGAGTTGCGGAATTTCATGGGCTGGTGCGTGTGTTCGCCGACGCGCGCGATGCTGCTGACCGGGCGGCATCCGTTCCGCGTCGGCACGGGGCCGGAGGTCGGCGGCGAACTCGCGCGCGAGGAGACGACCATCGCGGAGGTGTTCAAGGCCAACGGCTATCGTACGGGCGTCTTCGGCAAGTGGCACAACGGCGAGGATCCCGACACGCCGGAATATCGCGCGGCGTTTGCGGAAGCTTTCAAGGACAAGCCCAACAAGAAACTCATCGGCGGGCTCGGCGCGAACGAACACGGCTTCGACGAGGCGTGGGTCTATTACGGCGGCGGCGCGGATTACTTCACGCGGCGCACCGTCGGCGGCCACGGGCCGGTAAGCTGGTGGCACAACCGCGAATACCGGCCGCAGGATGTCGGGTACACCGAGGACCTGATCACCGGCCACGTGCTGGATTTCATCCGCGAGAACAAGAAGCGCCCGTTCTTCTGCTACATGCCGTTCCACATCGTCCACGCACCCTATCAGGCGAAGGATTCCGACCTGCAGGACGTAGATGCGAAGGTGACCGACGCGACCAAGCGCAGCTACGCCGCCATGGTGCGGGCGATGGACAAAAACGTCGCCGCAATTCTAGCGGAGCTCGACCGGCTTGGCTTGCGCGAGAACACCATCGTCGTTTTCACCAGCGACAACGGCGCGACGAAGGACGGCAGCAATCTGCCCCTCAAAGGCGGCAAGCACAGCATCTATGAAGGCGGCGTACGGCTGCCGACGGTGATCCATTGGCCGCGGGAAAAACTTGCCGGGCGCACCTGGGAAGGCTTGTGCGGCGCGCTCGATATGTTCCCGACGCTGCTCGCGATGGCGGGCGGGACGATGCCCTCCACGCGCCCGCTCGATGGCAAGAACATCTGGCCCGCGCTGCGCGAAGGCGGCGCCAGCCCGGTGGAGAGCTGTTACTGGGCGTGGCGCAACGAGGACGCCCTGCGCACCGCGCAGTGGAAGCTCCACCGCTTCTTCGATCACGCCGAGCTCTATGACATCCGCAAGGACGCGGGCGAGGCGACCAACGTCGCCACCATCCATCCCGAGACGGTGACGGAACTCACAGCCAAGATGGACGCGTGGGTCGCGTCGCTCGGCGCGGCGCTCTCGCACCAGGCAGCGCCCGCGCGGCTCGACGCCCAGCCCGCGCCCGAAGGCGAGGTGCTGGAAATCACTGCGACCGTGACGGCCAAAGCGCGGCCGAAGGATCAACTGGTCGTGCCGTTCGCGAGCCTTGAGGGCGGGCATGTCGCCAGCGACTACATCGAGTTCGATCTTGCCGTCGCGCCGGACAGCCTGCGGCGCGGTTTCTTCTACGCGCCGTTCAAAGGCAACGACGAGCAGCCGAAGCAGTTCGATTTCCGCCGCGGCGAGGGCGTGGATCAGTTCGGCCGCGAGCAGGTCCTCGGCCCGGAGCCCAAGGGCGGCCCCGGCGTCTGGGAACATCGCGTGATCGGTCTGTGTAGCAGCGCGCCCGGCTCGCTGCCGCGGCACGGCCTGGTCTTCACCGGCGGCAAACCCGGCGCGTTCAGGGTCTATCTCGACAACCTCCGCCTCCGTCATACCGATGGCACCGCCACACCCCTCTGGACCTGCGGCAAGGACAGCCGCACGCGCAAGATTGCCGACTCCGAAAATTTCTCTAATATCCGCGTACGGACCGTTCGCGCAGACGAAATCAAATGACGGATGAAAACAGACATGAGCCCCAGCGCCGCCCAGACAACTTTTCCAAGCCTTGGAAAAGTCACGGTTTTGTTTTCCAATGTTTGGAAAACTCCGCTGACAGCGACCAGAAAAAGGAAATAATCCCATGACGAAAATCCTCCTCGCGCTCGCCGCGCTGCTGTGCTCCGTGAGCGCGCTCCCGGCGCAAGCAGCCGCCAAGCCGAACATCATCCTGATCTTCATCGACGACATGGGTTATGGCGACATCGGGCCGTTCGGCTCGACGAAGAACCGCACGCCGCATCTCGACCGCATGGCGCAGGAAGGCATGAAGTTCACCAGCTTCTATGCCGCGCCGGTCTGCTCGGTCTCGCGTTCGCAGGTGATGACCGGTTGCTACGGCGTGCGCGTTTCGATCCCCGGCGTCTTCCCGCCGGGGTCGCAGCACGGCATCAATGCCGCCGAGCACACCATCGGCGAACTGATGAAGGCGCAGGGCTACGCGACGATGTGCATCGGCAAGTGGCACCTGGGCGACCAGCCGGAGTTTCTGCCGACGCGGCATGGCTTCGATCATTACTTCGGGTTGCCCTATTCGAACGACATGATGAAAAAATCGAAGGTCAACGGCCAGCCCGTCGTGCCGCTGATGCGCGACGAGACCGTCGAGGAACTGCTCACCGACGACGCGCAGAACTGCATCATCGAGCGCTACACGACCGAGGCGCTGAAGTTCATCACCACGAACAAGGAGCATCCTTTCTTCCTCTACTTCCCGCACACCGCGGTGCACACGCCGATCCATCCAGGCAAGGCGTTTGAGGGGAAATCGGCGAATGGTCGGTTTGGCGATTGGGTCGAGGAAGTAGATTGGAGCGTCGGTCAGGTCTTCGCGAAGCTGCGCGAACTCAAGCTCGACCAGAATACGCTGGTGATGTTCAGCAGCGACAACGGACCGTGGCTCGTCAAGGGCAACGACGCCGGCACGGCCGGCCCGCTGCGCGGCGGCAAGGGCAGCACGTGGGAAGGCGGCGTGCGCGAGCCGACGCTGGCGTGGTGGCCGGGCAAGGTCGCCGCCGGCAGCGTGTGCGATGCGATCGCAGGTAACTATGATTTTCTGCCGACGTTCGTGAAGCTGGCGGGCGGCACGGTGCCTGCCGACAAGAAAATTGACGGCAAAGATATCTCGCCGCTGCTGCTGGGCCAGACGAAGGAATCGCCGCACGAAGCGCGCTACTACTATCACGGCTACAAGCTGCAGGCGGTGCGCGTCGGGCCGTGGAAACTCGCCATCGCACCGCAATCCGAGAGCATGGGCAAAGGCGGGCCGGCGGTCCCGGCCTCGCTCGACAAGCCGCGCCTCTACAATCTCGACGTGGAAATCGGCGAGCGCACCGATGTGGCCGCGGAACATCCCGACGTGGTGCAGCGCCTGAAAGCGCTCGCGCTGAAAATGGCGGCGGAGCTCGGCGATGGCCAGCCCGGCCCCGAAGTGCGCCCGGCGGGTTTCGTGGAAAACGCCGTCACGCTTTATCCCTCCGAGGTTGGCGAGAAAAAAGGCGCAGCGAAGAGAAAAGGCGTCGCGAAAAAACCCGGCGTCTCCGCCGCGCTCGACGCGCTGAAAGTCGGCGACGTGCTCACGCCCGATCTCGCGCCGCAGGTCGTCGGCAAGCCGATCACGATTTCCTGCGAACTGACGACCTCGGCGCGGAGCGGCGTCATCGTCTCGCACGGCGGCGCGTCGGTCGGCTACGCGCTCTATCTCAAGGACGGTCACGCCGTCTTCGCGGTGCATGGTGGGAGCAAGGCCGTCACGCGCATCACCTCCGCCGAGGCGCTTGGCGAGACGACGCGCATCGAGGCGCGGCTCGCCAGCGATGGCGCGATGACGCTGCTGCTCGATGGCAAGCCCGCCGCCAACGGCAGGGCCGCCGGCCTGTTGCACAAGCAGCCGCAGGAAGATTTCTGCGTCGGCCACGACGCGAAGGTCACCGTGGATGACTACGACGGCAAGACGATGCTCAAAGGCACCATCAAAAATCTCACTATCAGCACCGCCACGCAGCCCCGCCGGCCCTAGGCTGTTACCCTGTCGGCGTTGCAATAAAACCGACGCGCCACCCGTTGGGTACGTCACAGAAGCTGGTCACGCAGGGCAGGGGATATGGCAGCAGTACAACGCCGCGTATTTCTGAGGTGCATCGGCCGGGGTGCGGCTGGCGCCGCACGGGCATTCCCGAAGAAAGACGGCCACCGCCGGCCATGGACGAAAGGCCGCGCCGTATGAAAACACGCCTGATGCTTGCGCTCGTGTTTGCACGGTTCCTTTGCGGTGGTGTCTGCGCCGGCGATACTCCGTGGCCCGCGCCGCCCCGTCCGTTGCTGCCGCCGGCGGCGGACTGGCCGATGAACGACTACTGTCAGCAGCGCAAGATCGGCGCACAGGATTTTTATTTTGCCGCGCAGGGACCGTGGAGTTTTACCGGCAAGAACTATGCCGCGCTGCGGTCCCTCGGGCTGGATCGCCTGCTGACTCCGGGCCCGATCAGCCTCGGCGGGTTCGATCCTTCTGCCGTCAAGCCGGCGGAGCAGCAGGCCCTGGTGGACCTCTATTTGAAAAACCGCTGGCCCTTCCTCACGCACGAATACCATGCCCAGAACGCACACGCGCACCCGTTGTCGGCCGCAGCGGTGCAGGCGGCTGGCGATCTCTGGCTGGGGGACGGTCACACCGAATACAGCTACCGTTTCGAGTTCTTCCTGCCGCCGCTACTTGGCGAAAAGACGAGCTGGGTGGCCGATCCTTCGTTTCGGGCGGACTACACGCGGAAATACGGCCTGCCGCTGGTGGAAAAGGCGCTGCCGTTTTTCAGGGATCAGCGCCACGCCTGGACTGTTTCCGAATACACCATGCTCGGCAAATTGCAGGCGGACGTCATGTTCCGCGAGATCGGTCTCTCGAACGCCATTGCCTGGGACCTCAATGACCGGAATAACTCGTTTTCGTATCTCGCCATGCAGCCCGGGAACCGTGCGGTCGGCAACAAGGGCTTGACCTATCTCTCCCGCGCGCTCTGCCGCGGCGCGATGCGCCAGTCCGGCGGCCAAAAAACCTGGATCATGTACGGGCCGAACGAGCCGACGGCGTTGCTCTCTTCCCATCTAAACACGGCGCGCATCGGCGAGGAAAACGGCTATCCCTACTCACACTGCCGTATTTTCATGTATGAGCCTTATCTGGCCGGAGTGAACTACTGCTTGAACGAAGGGTTCGCCGGGACGCTCTACACCGACTACGAGCGTGACGGTTTTTATGAACTCTCGCCGCTCGGTCAGCTCTTCAAGGAAGTGTGTGCCTTCATCCAGCGCCATCCGGACCGTGGCACGCCGTATGTCCCGGTGGCGCTCCTGCTCGACTGGGAACGCACGCTGCCCGACGAGCGTTTCGGCACCACGTTCGGCACCTACCGGCCGATGGACGATTGCGACCAGATGAACTACGGCCTGTTGTGCGACCTGCTGTTTCCGCAAACGCCGGAAGGCGGCGGCAACAGCTACCTGCGCACCGCGCCCTACGGGGACCTGTTCGACATCCTCAAGCCGAATGTCCCCGGCCAGGGCGCGGACCCGAAAGCGCTGGAAAATTACCGCGTACTCGTGGCCCTGGGCGGTTTGAAAATAGACGCCGATCTTGCCGCCAAGCTTATGCGTCACGTCCGTGCGGGCGGCGCGTTTGTGGTGAACGCCGAGGACGCGGGTGGGCTGCCGGCCGACTTCCTGGGCGTGGAGCTGCTGCCCGGCTCTGTTGAGGCCAACGCCAGCGAGTGCGCCTTGTGCGGCAAGCAGCAGGCGGAGCCGCGCTTTGCGTGCCGGAAAATGAAGCTGGCGGCGGATGCCGAGGTGCTGGTGAAAAGTGGCGAAGGGGCCGCCGTCGTGGTGTGGCATCGCTACGGGCAGGGCACGGTCGTCGTCGTCGGGGCGCCGTATCTGCTCGGCCGCGAGGGAGCCATGACCAGCGACAAGCTGCGCAACTGGGAAAAGAAACCGCTGCTGAACTTCACGGCGGATCTGATGGACCACCTCTGTTCAGGGCTGCTCCCGTTGGCCGTCCATATCCCTCAGAATGACCGCGGCAGCACGGGCTATTCTGTGTTCAAAAAAGGCGCTGGCTGGGTGCTGACCGTGTTCAATTATTCCTATGAGACGGAGCCGGTCGCCATCGTGAAGCACGCCACCGCATCGGTGGATGCCGTCCAGCCCCCCAAAAAAATACCGGTGAAAATCGCGTGCAACTTCCCCGTCGCCGATGCGCTGGAGTGGGTGGAAGACCGCAACGTCTCCTGCAAGCGTGCCGGAGCGACCACCCTCGTGGAGCTGGCTGTGCCATCTGGGGATTTCAAGGTCATCGAGTTGCAGCCCACCGCCATTGGGCTGCCGCCGGTGAAGCGCTACGTCAACCACGCGCTCCACCGTCCGGTGCAGACCACTTCGGAGGCGCAGGGGCACGAAGGCCGCTGCTTGGTGGACGGGGACACCGCCCGCCTGAACGGGTGGTGGTCCGGGAACCCGCGCGCGGACCGCAGGTATTCGAAACTGCCGGCCACCGCCACGATTGATCTCGGCACGGAGCGGACTTTGGACCACCTTGAAACACGGTTCTGCTTCTGGCAGCGCGAGCGGCTGTGGAAATATACCGTGCCATGGTTCACACAGTTCTGCGTGGAAACCTCGCTCGACGGGCAGCAGTGGGACATGGCTTTCGACGAGCGCAAGAACATGAAACCCAATGCCGGCTATCCGCTTGAGCGATGGTTCGAACCGAAAAAGGCGCGCTATGTGCGCCTGACGGTAGGCTATGACTCCCTCGAACGGGGCGCAATGGCCATCGAACTGAAAGCCATGGGTCCGGACATGGAAGACTGTCCTCCGGTCCGTCTGCCAGCCGTTCCGCCCGGGGTGCCGCAACCGCCGACCGCCCCAAAGAAATAATCGGCCGGGGCCGCAGCCGGGCGCGCGCAGGTCTGCCGCCCGGGCGCGGGTCACGGCAGTGGCAGCGGCGATGGGCTGGGTTTTGGCTCGACGGACAAAGTACGGACATGCGATGAACATGGGCGTGATAAAGACCATGAGTGACCGGGCTGTCCTTGCGGCGATGGTCGCCTTGCTAGCCTTACAGCTCCAGGCGGTTGCGCTGACGAATGCGCCCGGGCTGGTGACCCCACGGCAGGTCGCTAGGGTGGCCTCGAATCCGCTCTATGGCCAGCGGCCGCTGACCGTGGAGTGCTACGCGCGGATGAACAGCCGGGCCACGTACAACATCCTGCTTTCCTATGAACCGAAAAGTTCCTGCGGCCACTGGGAACTGTTCACCATGCCCAAGAGCGGGCTGCTGAACGCCTATGTACCGGGCTATCAGCCCAACACGCTACAGACGCAGCTGAAGATGGCCGACGGCCAGTGGCATCACTTCGCGCTCGTGCTGGAGGAGCAGCGCGGTCGGATTTTCGTCGATGGCGAGTTGGCCGGCGAGCACGCGCTCGCCCGGCGCAGCGCGCAGCGCGAGGCCGGGCCGCTGGTCATCGGCGCGCTGGACGGCAACTCGCTGGACAGCGATGGCGAGATCCTGTGGGTGCGGATTTCCAAGGTGGCGCGGGATATCAAGCCGCTGACCGCCACCGCGCCGGACGCCGATGCCGCCACCATCGGCCTGTGGCGATTCGATCAAGGCCTTGCCGGAAAAGTCGCCGATCTTTCCGGCCGGCACGGTGAGGCGGTGCTGCACCTCTCGTCATCGGCGTCGAGCGAAACCGGCATCTGGCCGCGCACGATGCCGGGCACGATGTCGACCACGTTCCAGCCCATGCCGCCGGTGAAGGACGTGAGCGCCGAGCGTCGCGCGCTGGAGAAAATCGTCGCGGCCAGCGGCTTGAAGACGGTCTCGGCGGCGGAGCCGCGCGATGGCGTGCTGCGCTATTGGCTGGCCGAATATGAAAGCTGGCGTGCCGATCCGCTGGCGCCCGGCCAGCTGGAATATCCGCTGTCGCGTCCGGTGTCCGGCGCCAACAAGGACAAGGTGGCCGAGCAAGCCTACGACAAACACGCCCTGGTCTGGCCGGCCGACGGCGGCCCGCTCGGCACGGCGCTGCGCCGCACCGGTGCGCTGTTGGAATTTCTGGCCAAGGCAAACCCGAAACTGGACCTCTCGGTTGCGGCGCAGGATCTTGCCGTGCTCAAGACACACGCGAAGGCGAATGACGTCGCTACGTATCTGGCGGTCTGCGCGCTGCGCCGTCACATCGCGCTGCAAAATCCGCTGCTGAATTTCGACCAGCTACTCTGCGTGGCGCGCGGTAGCTTTGAAGGCTCGGCCCGCTCGAACCCCAGGACAGGGGATGTGCAGGGCGGGCATTTCACAACGCAATATTTTGGGTTTAACGCTTTGCCCGGTGGCGGACTCTATACGCTCAAAGATTTCAAAACCACGCCCCGGCTTGTCAATATTCTGGAAAACGCCGTCGTGCAGAACGGCCGGCTCAAAGGGCGGAAGCTCGACCACGGCGCCTTCGCCACGCCGGATTTATCGTTCGACGGGCGCCAGATCGTCTTTGCCTGGACGGCCAACTGCGAACACAAGTGGGTCTATGCGCCGGGCACGGTGTTCCATCTGTTCCGGATCAACGTCGATGGCACGGGCCTGACCCAGCTGACGGATGGCGATGTGGATGACTTCGATCCCTGCTGGCTGCCGGATGGGCGCATGGCCTTCATTTCGGAGCGCCGCGGCGGCTTCATCCGTTGTTTCGGCGGCTTGCAGGTGCGCAACTACACGCTGTTCTCGATGAAGGCCGACGGCACGGACATCGTGCCGTTGAGCTACTACGAAACGTCGGAATGGAATCCGAGCGTGAACAACGACGGCAAACTTGTCTATACGCGCTGGGATTACACCGACCGGGAAAACTGCCTGGGCACACGCTTCTGGATTTGCGGCCCGGACGGCACCGATCCGCGCGCCCCCCACGGCAACTACCCGAAGCCCTACCACACCTTCCCCGGTTTTGAACGCTGGCAGGGCGGCGGTCACGATATCCGCATCGGCACGCCGCTGGTCGAGATGGGCATCCGCGCGATTCCGAACTCGTCCCGTTACGTGTTCACCGGCGCGCCACATCACGGCCAGGTTTATGGCTCCATCGGGCTGCTCGACCTCAGCCAGCCCGACGATGGCCATATGTCGCAGGTGAAGCGCTTCACACCGGATGAACCGTACCCGGAGACCGAACTGCCGTCGCGGCGGCACTACAAGTACGGCACGCCGTGGCCGCTCAGCCAGGACTTCTTGCTTTGCAATGCGTGGGAAAACCTCGTGTTGCTCGATCGTTTTGGGAACAAGGAGCTGCTGGCGGAACATGCGCTCCTGCCGTGCGTGCAGGACGAGCGGCTGCGCATTATTGACCCCATTCCGCTCCGCGCGCGGCCCACGCCGCCCCTCATCCCCTCGCGTACTTCACTGGGCAGTGATGCCGCGAGCAAGCGTCCCGCGACCATCGCGGTGATGAACGTCTATGACTCCGACCTGCCGTTTCCGGCCGGCACAAAAATAAAATGGCTGCGCGTCACGCAGAACATCCTCAAGGAAAACCACCAGATGGGCCAGCCGATGATCGGCTTCGAGCGCGAGAACACGCCGCGCATCCCGCTGGGCATCGTGCCGGTGGAGGCCGATGGCAGCGTGTACCTCGAAGCGCCGGTGGCGAAGGAACTCATCTTTCAGGTGCTCGACGAGAGTTTCCGGGCGGTGCAATCCATGCGTTCCGTCGCCTTCGCGCATCCCGGCGAGCAGCTGAGCTGCCAGGGCTGCCACGAGCCGACGCAGCGCTCGCCGCAGCTCGCCAAGCCGCCGCTGGCGATGCAGCGCGCCCCTTCCAAACTCCAGCCCGAGCTGGGCCGCATCGAGCCGGTCAGCTACTACCGCCAGATCAAACCTATCTTCGAAAAAACCTGCCTGCCGTGCCATGCCAAGGAACGTAAAGGGCTGCAGGACATGAGCTACGCCGCGTTGCGCGCCGATGCCTTCTGGTTCTCCGGTGCGATGGGGCTGGGCATGACCAGCGACTACAGCGGCATCCACGGTGGCTCGCGCACGATTCCCGGCCGCTTTGGCGCGCGCTACTGCCGGCTCGGCAACGCGCTCGCCAACGCGGCGCACGTCAAGGCCGTGGCGGAGGCCGACAGGCGCACGGTCGCGCTGTGGCTCGACTCCAACTCGCTGCGCCTCGGCGCCTACGAGGACGAGGCGGCGCAACTCCGCGGCGAACTCGTCTGGCCCGTGCTCGATGTGGACCCGCGCAATCCGCTCGGCACCGAGACCACCGCGCCCGCGCTGGCCCGCAACTTCTGGCACGAGAACCTGCGCGGACCGTATGCGTGCCTGATCGCCGAGCACGCGCACAATCGCGTCGCGCTGCTCGACGAGCGCGGCGCCGTGGTGTGGGACTATGCCGTGCCGCACCCGCAGGACGCTTGGCTGCTGCCCAACGGCAACATCCTGACCACCTACTACCAGGGCGTCCGCGAAGTCACGCGCGAGAAGCAGATCGTCTGGGAATATAAAACCGAAAAGCCCAACGAGATTCCCTGCTGCCAGCCGCTGCCGGATGGCAACGTGCTCATCGGCATCGTCGGCGAGTGCCGGCTGATCGAGGTGAACCGCCAGGGCACGATCGTCCGCGAAGTGCGCCTCGCGACGACGGAGCAGAAACCGCACGCGCAATTCCGCATGTGCCGCAAGACGCCGGCGGGCACCTACCTCGTGCCGTTCACCGCCGAGGGCGCCGTGCGCGAGTTCGATGCCACCGGCAAATTGCTCCGCGAGTTTCCGCGCGAGCCGAGTCCCGTCGCGGCGCTACGCCTGCCCAACGGCAACACGCTGATCTCCGCCGGTGGCGCGGTTACCGAATATGACGGCGAAAACAAGATCGTCTGGCGTGTGGATGGGGAATGGCTGCCGGCGCTCCAGCTTGGCACGCTCGCCGGTTTGCAGCGCCTGCCCAACGGCAACACGATCGTCTGCAACTGGAACACGCGCGACAACGGCGACAAAATCGGCGCGCACATTTTCGAGCTGACGCCCGACAAGCGCGTCGTCTGGAAAATCACCGGCCCGCACATCGGGCAGGTCGCGCAGTGCCAGATCCTCACGCCCGACTTCCGCCTGCGCGAGGAAACCATCGTCCGGTGAACAACAGGTTCCAAGGATTGGAAAACCTAACCACTGCTTTTTCCAGACATTGGAAAATCTCACGCATTATTTCCCAACGTCAGGGGATATGCCCAGGCTATTTTCCAGGTCGTGGATAGTGCCGACAAAGCGAATGCCATGAATAGAAAATCCCTGCTGTCGCTTGTCTTGAGCGGACTGATTTTGTTGCCGCAGCCGGGTGCGGCTGCGTCACGCCCGAACATCGTGCTGATTCTTGCCGACGATCTCGGCTACGGCAGCCTCGGCTGCTATGGCGGCGCGCAGCTGAAGACGCCGGCGTGCGACCGGCTCGCGCGCGAGGGCCGCCGCTTCACCAGCGCCTATGCGCCCGGCTCGGTCTGTTCGCCGTCGCGTTACGGCTTGATGACCGGCCGCTACATCTGGCGCGCGTCCGTGGACCACGGCTACGGCTTGGGCGAGCGCGATGCGCTGCTGATCGAGACCAATCGTGCCACGCTGGCCTCCATCGCCAGGAGTTGCGGCTACCACACCGCCGCCATCGGCAAGTGGCACAACGGCCTGGGCCTCGCGCAGCCAACCGACTGGAAGCAGCCGCTGACGCCCGGCCCGCTCGCGGTGGGCTTCGAATATTTCTTCGGACTTGCCGCCAACGTGGCAAACCAGCCGCAGGCCTACATTGAGGGCGATCAGCTGGTCGGCCGCGTGCCGGGGCAGGTCGTCACGATCGAAGGCGCCGGCAAAGACCGGAAGACGCTCGGCATAGCGCCGCTGCGGAAACCCGACGAGGTCATGGAACAGCTCACCGGCAAGGCGGTGCAGTGGATCGAAGCGAACCGGGCCAAACCCTTCTTTCTCTACTTCGCGCCCAACGCTGTGCACGATCCGATCACACCGTCGGCGCGTTTCACCGGCAGCCCGCTTGGACCCTATGGCAATTTCATCGAGGAGCTCGATGACTCGGTCGGCCGGATTCTGGCGGCGCTGGACAGGCTCAAGCTGGCCGACAACACGCTGGTCATCTTCACCAGCGATAATGGCGGTGTGATCCAGCAGAATTCTTCCGAGCACAAGCAGGCGATGGAGCAGGGCCTCGCCATCAACGGCGTGCTGCGCGACGGCAAACACGGGGTTTACGAAGGCGGCTTCCGCGAGCCGTTCATCGTGCGCTGGCCGGGCCAGGTGCCGGCCAACACCGTGTCCGCGCAGATCTTCTGCTTCACCGATCTGCCCGCCACCTTCGCGAAGATTCTCGGCGCGCCGCTCCCCGCCGGTTCCGCTGAAGACAGCCTCGACGTGAGCCGCGCGTGGCTGGAGGCGCAGGCTGGCGCGCCGGTGCGCACCAGCGTGGTGCTGCAAGCGGCGCGCGCCTCGGAGTACGCGATCCGGGAAGGCAACTGGAAATTCATCGAGCATGAGAACCGCCCGCTGCCGCACTTCCGCGAGAAGGCGCTGCACGATGCCGTCATGCGCCAGCGCCAGGGCATGCCCAAGCAGGACGAGCTGTTCAACCTGGCCGCCGATCCCTCCGAGACAAAGAGCGTAGCCGCGGAGCATCCGGAGGTCGTCGCGCGTCTGCGGAAGCTTTTGGCGGCCGCGCGTGCAACTCCCGCCACCAGCCGGCCACCCACGAAAGCAGCCGCAGCGCCCGCCCCGAATCCGGTCGTGTGCAATCGCGTCCGTTTCTTTCCTGCGCTTGGCGGCGAGCAGGCGATGGTCGGCGGCCGGTTCGAAGGCTCGAATGTGTCACGGCGCGACGGTTTCGAACTGCTCGCCGAAATCAAGGCCGTGCCGCCGACCGGCGCGTGGAGCGAGTTGCCGCTCGAGAACACCAAGGTCTATCGCTGGCTGCGCTACCTCGGCCCGCGCGGTTCGCAGGCGAAGCTGGCGGAGTTGGAGTTCTACGCCGGCGACCGCAAAATGAGCGGCCCCGGCGGTGCCTATGGCCTGGTCATCGATTCCGGCGGTATCCGCAAGAACGCGTTTGATGGCGAGGCCAAGACGGTGTTCGCATCCAGCGCGGCCGATGGCGCCTGCATCGGCATAGATCTGCGCGACGCCGCCACGGCGCGCTGTCCGCAATTCATCCCTGCGCCGCCGGCGCCACCGCTTTCCAGCGCGGCTCCTGCGCTCTTCGTTCACACCAACGCGCTCGAGGTGATGCTCAAGTGCGCGACGCCCGGCGCGGTGATCCGCTACACGCTCGACGGGACCTGGCCGACAGAGCAGAACGGCACGGTGTATTCCGCACCGCTCCGCATCGAGAAGACGGCCACGGTCCAGGCCGCAAGCTTCCTCGAGGGACGCGCGCCCAGCCCGCCCGTCGCGGCAACGTACCTCGTCAAGGGTTCGGTGAAGCCGGGCCAGCGCACGTTCCATTGGGGCAACAGCCTGACGCAGACGACCAGCATGCTGGCGCACTTCATCCGCACCGCCGGTTACCTGCACCGTTCTGCGATCTTTGCGCGGCCCGGCGCGTGGACAAAGGAGAACTGGGACATCGGGCTTGTCCAGGAGAAGGAGCGCGCGCTGGGCCTGTGGCACACGCTCGACCGGCTCGACCACGTCACCGTGCAACCCCGCGATTTCAACATCGAGGAGGAGGCCGGTTACGACATCAAGTTCTTCGACATGGCGCGGGAGAAGTCGCCCGCGGTACAGCCGTGGTTATACTGCGAGTGGACGGAACTGAAGCGCGAGCGGCCGACCGACAAAGGCCTGGTGCCGAGCAGCCAGATGAAGAAGACCTTCCCCGCACTGACGTGGGAGGAATCCATGGGCGCGATGCTGCTCTACATGGAGGAGCTCCAGAAAAAGGTTTGCGAGACCTATCGCACCGGCAAGCGCCCGCGCGTGCTTCCGTCCGCGCTGGCGATGGGCTGGGCCCGCAACCTGATCGACCGCGGCCAGCTGCCCGGCATTGCGCCCGGCTCGTTCTACACGCTGCTCTTCAACGATCAGGTGCATCCCTCTTCCAGCCCCGCGGTCAACGAGCACGCCAACGGCGGCTACTTGGTGGACCTGACGTGGTTCTCGGCGTTCTACCGCGAGTCGCCCGAGGGCAAAATCCTGCCCATCGGCACCACGTTCACGCCCGCGCAGGACGCGATCCTCCAGCGCCTCGCGTGGGAGGTGATCAAGAATTATCCCGACTGTGGCCTCTACGAAGAGGGCACCGAGCCGTGCGGGCAACCGGAGTTCGTGAGCGATGGCAAAACCATCACGCTGAAATCCGCGACGCCCGGCGCATGGTTCCGCTATACACTCGACGGCACGACGCCGGCGCGGACCTGCGGCTACGTTTATTGCGGTGTTATCAGCGTACAGCCGGGCATCCACCTGAAAGCCATCGCTTATAAGAGCGGCATGGCCGATAGCGCCGTCAGCGCGCCCAAGGGCCAGCCATGAAATCAAGCCGCTTCCGGGCTGCCTGCCAGCTCGCGCGCCGGCCGATGTGCCGCTATAAGGAGAATTACATGCCAACAGACACCAAGTTTGCAACACCGACGCCCTGTCCTGCGCGTGATTATATGAACTGGAAAACAACCGGCCTGCTTGCCGTCCTGCTCATTACCGTCGTCCTTGCGCCCCAGGCGCGGGCTGTGTCGCCGATGGTGTCCGTCAGCGAGACCAACGCCGCCGTCATGCCGGCTGTGCCGGACTTTTCTCCCGGGCCGGACTACGCGGACAGCGCGCGGATGTTCCAAGGCATCCCGGGCATCGAGCGCGCGGCGAACGGACGGTTGTGGGCCACGTGGTATGGCGGCGGCGTCACCGAGGATGCGCATAATTACATTCTGCTCTTCACCAGCGGCGACGGAGGCGCCTCGTGGCAGCAGGTGCTGGTGCTTGATCCCGACGGGGCCGGGCCGGTGCGCGCGTTCGATCCGTGTCTCTGGATTGATCCGAGCGGCAAGCTCTGGCTTTTCTGGTCACAGGAGATCGCGGGGAATCCGGGCCGGGTTTCGTTGAGCTTCGCCATCGCGACGCCGGAGCCTACGCGGGCCGACGCCACGTGGTCGGCGCCGCGCGCGATTTCCAAGGGCGTGATGATGAACAAGCCCATCGTGACGAGCGACGGCCGCTGGCTGCTGCCGATGGCCACGTGGTTCACGAACGGCAGCGCGCGGGCGGTGGTGTCGGTGGATCGCGGCGAAACCTTTGCCGATCTGGGCGCGGCCAATATCGTGGACAAGAAGAGCCGCAATGCCGATGAGCACATGCTCGTCGAGCGCAAGGATGGTTCACTGTGGATGCTGGTGCGCGGTATTTTCCCCTTGGACGGGAAAGCTTTCACCGGCATCGGCGAAAGCGTTTCCACCGATGGCGGCAAGACATGGTCCGATGTGAAGGCCAGTTCCCTCCCGCATTCGACCTCGCGCTTTTTCCTGCGCAAGCTGGCGGGCGGAAACCTGCTCCTGGTGCGGCATGATCCGCCGGGCGGGAAGAAAGTGCGCTCGCACCTGACCGCCTTTCTCTCCACGGACGATGGTCGCACATGGGGCGGCGGGCTGGTCCTCGATGTGCGCAACGGAGTTTCCTATCCCGATGGCGTGCAGGCTGCGGATGGAACGATCTGCCTGATCTATGATTTCGATCGCGGCGGCGCCAAGCAGATCCTGATGGCGACCTTCACCGAGGAGGATGTACGCAAGGGACAGTGGATTTCCGCGCAGGCGCGTCAACGCGTACTGATCAACCAGGCCACGGGCAAACGTGCGCCGCCTGCCAAGGCGGCAGGCAGCGCAGCGGCGCAGCCGCTGGCGCGCTGGTCATGCGAAGAGGTTCGCGGAGGCAAGGTGCAGGACGTGGTCGGCAAGCTCTCCGGCACCGTGAAAGGTGCGCCGCAGCAGGTGCCAGGCGTGGAGGGGCAGGCGCTGAAGTTCGATGGCGATCTGGTGAGTGTGTCCTCGTCGCCCGCACTGTGCTTCACCGACGCCACCTTCAGCGTCAGCGCCTGGGTCAATCCCTACGACGTTAGCGGCGGCCAGCAGATGATCATGGCCAAGAACGCCTATGCCGCCGGGCAGCGCGAGTGGGGGCTGATGCTCGACAGGGACAATCGTTTCCGTTTCTACGTCTCGCAGAAGGGCTGGAAAACCATCGCCGCGCAGACCGTGCCGCAGGCCGGTCATTGGTATCACCTCGCCGTCACGGTCGGACGCGGGCAGGGCTGCCTCTACCTCAACGGCAAGCAGGAGGGCTCCGGTCCGCTGGTGCCCTCCATCCTGGCCACCGAAGCGCCGTTGACCATCGGCGGCGTGCAGGATGGTGCGCGAGTCACGCAGACGTTTATCGGCGCACTCGACGAGGTGGCCCTCTATCGCGGCGTGCTGACGCCTGCGGAAATCCGCGCGCTGGCGGAGAGGCAACCCGCGCCGCACAAGCTTGAAAGCATTGTGCCGGTGCAGCTCTGGGGCGGCGGCGCAGTGCCGAAGAGCGCGGAACTTTCCGCGCTCGAAGGTGTCGACTTTCACGTCATCAAGGCCCACGAACCGGCGAAAGATGGCTATCCGTGGCTGCATGGCGTGGGGCTGGCCTGGCACCAAGGCAAGCTCTATGCCTCGTTCGGGCACAACAAGGGCGCGGAGAACACGGCCACCGAGGAAGCGCGCGGCCGCGTGAGTGCGGATGGCGGCAAGACCTGGGGCGACGTCTTCACCATCGATACCGGCACCGAGGCACCGGACCTCGCGATCAGCCACGGCGTGTTCCTTTCGCACGGCGGCGCGCTGTGGGCTTTTCACGGCGCATTCTACGGACGCATGGGACGCATCCATACGCGCGCCTACCAGCTCGACGAAGCCACCGGGAAATGGCAGCCGAAAGGCGTGGTGGTCGAGGGCGGTTTCTGGGCGCTGAACCAACCCGTGAAGATGGGCGACGGCAACTGGCTCATGGCCGGCATCTGTGCGGGTGTTTTCTCGGAGAAAAACGTGAATCCCGCCGCCGTCGCCATCAGCCACGGCGATGATTTCACCAAATGGGACCTCGTCAGCATTCCGGCGAGCAAGGGGCTGAAGATGTGGGGCGAGTCGGCGGTGATGGTGGATGGTCCGCGCGTAACCAACATCGCCCGGTATGGCGCGAAGGCGCTGGCGCTTGTCGCGGAGAGCGCGGACTACGGGCGCACCTGGACCGCGTCCGCGTCTGGCAATCTGCCGATGGCCACCAGCAAACCGTGTGCGGGGTTGCTCAGCAATGGCCAGCGCTATCTCGTCTGCACCACCACGGCCGACACCGGCGGGCGGCGTAATCCGCTGACCATCGCCGTCAGCAAGCCGGGCGAAAAGCTGTTGAGTAAAATCTTCGTCATCCGTCCCGCGATGTTCCCTGCCGGCCCCGGCGAATCGAACGAGCGCGCCTCGCTTTCCTATCCCTGCGCCACCGAGCACGACGGCAAACTCTACGTCGGCTATTCCAACAGCGGCGGTCGCGGCGGTAACAACAACAGCGCCGAACTGGCCGTGATTCCGATCAAGGCCATATCTGTGAATCCATGAAAACAAAACTGCTTTCCCTCGGCATCCTGCTTCTGGCCGCGAACCCGGCCGGGGCAAACGTCAAACTGCCCACGATCTTCTCGGATCACATGGTGCTGCAAGCGACGGAAGCCGTTCCGGTGTGGGGTTGGGCGGAGGCAGGCGAGGAGGTCCGGGTCACTTTCCACGGCCAAACTTACACAGCCAAGGCGAACGCGGAAGGCTGTTGGCTGGTACGCATGAATCTCAAAGCCACCGGCGCCGGACCTTTCGAGATGGAAGTGGCAGGAAAGAATCGGATCACGCTGCATGATGTGGTGGTCGGGCAGGTCTGGCTCGCCTCGGGGCAATCGAATATGGAGTTCATGCTCAAGCAGGCCGCACTGGCGAAAGAGGAAATCGCAGCGTCGGCGAATCCGATGATCCGGCACTTCAAGGTGGCACGCGCCAAGGCGGACGTACCCGCGCGGGATTGCGAGGGGCAATGGGTGGTCGCCAGCCCTGCCACGTCGGGCGACTTCACGGCGGTGGGTTACTTCTTTGCCAAGCGGCTGCAACGCGAAATCGGCGGGCCCATCGGGCTGATTCATTCGTCGTGGGGCGGCACACCATCGGAAGCATGGACGAGCACGGAAGCTGTCGCGACGCTCCCTTCGCTGGCCGCAGCACAGACGGCGGGCAAGCAGGCGCGACGCGAGTATCCTGCGCGGATCAAAGCGTTTGCGGCTGACTTCGCAGCGTGGATACGCTCGACCGGACGCGAGGACAAACCAGCGGATGCGGCGCCGTTCCTGGCGGAGACTGCGGAGGGCTGGACGCCGGTCACGCTGCCTGGAAAGATTTCGGCACCCGGCTTGCCGGAATACGGCGCGGTCTGGTTGCGGCGCGAAGTGGATGTTCCGGCAGCAGCCATCGCGCAAGGTCTGAACGTGCTGCTGGGCGATGTGAAGGGGTTCGAAAGCGTCTTCTGGAACGGCAAGAAAATTTCGGAGACGACGCTGGAGAAAGTCACCGGCGAAGGCATGCCGCGCCTCTGCCACGTGACCGCTGCGCTGATCAAGCCGGGCAAAAATATCCTGACGCTCCGCGTGTTCTCGCCTGCGGCTACGCTGGCCGTTCATAACAACGCACGGGCCTTCAATGCCGGCCCGGTGTCCCTCGCGGGTACGTGGCACGCGAAAGCGGAGTTCACACTGCCTCCTCTGACTGCGCTGCCCGCGCCACCGAAACCGCCCGCGCTGCTCGCTGCCACCGTGGCCTCGGATTTGTTCAACGGTATGATCGCGCCGCTGGTTCCTTTTCAACTCGCCGGTGTCATCTGGTATCAGGGCGAGGCCAACCGCGGACGCGCTTGGGAATATCGCGAGGCCTTCCCGCTCTTGATCAAAGACTGGCGCAAGCAATGGGGCCGCGACGGGTTGCCGTTCTACTATTGCCAGCTGGCGAACTATCTGGAGAAAAGCAATGCGCCGTCAGAAAGCGCTTGGGCAGAAACTCGCGAAGCCCAAGCTCTGGCCCTCGCGCTGCCCGCCACGGGACAGGCCGTGTTGATCGATATCGGTGAAGCAAAGGACATCCATCCTATCAACAAACAGGACGCCGGAGACCGTCTCGCGCGCATCGCACTCGCGAACAACTACGGCAAGGATATCCCGTATAGCGGGCCGTTGTACGCCACCATGAAGGTTGAAGGGAAAACCATGCGCGTAACATTCCGGCATACGGATGGCGGGCTGGTGGCGCGGCCGCTCCCCGCGAGGTGCGCTGTGCACACGAGCAGCGGCCTCACGGCGCCGCTTGTCCGCAACAGTCCCGACAGCGAGTTGGAAGGCTTCGCCATCTGCGGAGCGGACCGCCAGTGGGTGTGGGCGAAGGCGAGAATCGACGGCAACGCCGTGGTTGTCTGGTCCGACAAAGTCACGCAACCCAGCGCCCTGCGTTACGCCTGGGCCGACAACCCCACCTGCAATCTCTTCAATGGGGCGGGCCTGCCGGCGTCGCCTTTCCGCACGGATGCTTTCCCCGTCTCCACGCAAGGTAACGCTTCCGCTCCACGGAGATGAACGCCCTCCCCAAGGCGTGTGAATCAACTGGTCCATCCCCTGGAATAGCCTTGCCGAAACCTAATCCGCACCTATCATCAAAACTATGAACATCAAACTTTGCACGCTGCTGACGTTTCTCGCTCTCGGCGGGCCGCTAGGGACTGCGCCGCTTCCAGCGGCAGGAACCACGAAGACGATCCCGCAACTTTCCGCGGATGCACCGGCGGAGGTCGAGGTGTTGGATGCGTTCGAGCCGGACGCGTTGCAGGTGGGCGTGAAGCTGTTCACGGATCGCGGGTATGTGCTGAAGGAAATCCCGGAGTGCCTCAAGGGGCAGGCGTTCGTCCGCGGCGCGATGGAGCGCATGAGCTTCCGTTGCACGAAGGCCGGCGTGGTGACGCTGCTGACGCCCGACCCGGCGCATCCGCGCGCGGCGACTCTCGCGCTGGCGCTTGAGTCGCGCGGCTACGCGCGCCTCGCCACGCCGAAGACGTTCCAGCTTTTCGGGCAGGCGGAGTACGATCAGGTGCGCATCTATCAGAAGCAGCTGGCGCAGGGCGAAGAGTTCCGGATGGGGAAGTGGATCTTGCTGGTGGGGCCGCAGAAGTGCGCGCAGTGGATCATCCCGCCGCCGAAGCCGTGGGCGGAAAACGATGGCGAGCTGCTCTATAACGGCATCCGCCTGCCCAAGGAGTGGCCGCCGCGCACGGAGGAGCCCAAGTCGGTGGAGCCGATGGCGGTGCCCTATCTGGAGCATCCGCCGAAGGTGTTGCCGATTGACGTGGGCCGGCAACTTTTCGTGGACGATTTTCTCGTCGAGCAGACCGATCTGCAGCGCCTGTTCTACGCGGCGAAAAAGTTCGAGGGCAACCCGGTGCTCGCGCCGCAGACCGAGTTGGAGCTGAACAAGCCGCAGGTCGCCATCGCGTCGCCGAAGAGCGGCGGCGTGTGGTGGGATGCCGCCCAGCAGATTTATCGCATGTGGTACGAGGCGGGCTGGCTGCACACCGTCTGCTACGCGACCAGCCGCGATGGTTTGCGCTGGGACCGCCCGGAGCTCGACGTGTATCCCGGCTCGAACCGCATCCTCGACCCCGCGATCCGGCCCGACTCGTGGTCGGTCTTCCCGGATTACGACGGCGCCGACCCGGCCGCACGCTGGAAGATGTATCTGCGCCCGCCGGGCGGAGACCT
The DNA here is from genome assembly GCA_903912445.1 of uncultured Lentisphaerota bacterium. GTDB lineage: Bacteria > Verrucomicrobiota > Kiritimatiellia > CAIQIC01 > CAIQIC01 > DP16D-bin41. The sequence continues at coordinate 61,364 of CAIWHP010000273.1, read as the reverse complement.
GCCGGGCTTGAGCATGGTTTCGCCGGACGGCATCCACTGGAGCAAGCCGGTCGAGAGCGGCCTGACCGGCGACCGCAGCACGATGTTTTACAATCCCTTTCGCAAAAAGTGGGTCTATAGCCTCCGCTCCGGCGTGCGCGGCCGCAGCCGCCACTACTGGGAGCATGCGGATTTTCTGGCGGGCGCGAAGTGGGATTATTTTCGCTATGGCCCGAGCGCAACCACGCCTGTGTTCTGGACCGCGGCTGATCGCCTCGATCCCGCCGATCCCGACATCGGCGACCGCCCGCAGCTCTACAATCTCGATGCGGTCGCCTACGAAAGCATCATGCTGGGCATCTACCAGATGCATCTTGGCCCGGACAACGGCAAATGCGAACTGACCGGCCTGCCGAAAATCACCGAGCTGAATCTCGCCTACAGCCGCGACGGCTTCCATTGGCACCGTCCCGACCGCACGCCGTTCATCCCGGCCGCGCGCCGCGATGTGTGGGATCGCGGCTACGTGCAATCGGTCGGCGGGCTGTGCCTGGTGCGCGGCGACCGCCTGTGGTTCTATTACATCGGGTTTCAGGGCGACGCCGCGAAGTCGAAGAAGAATTGGATGGCGAATGGCATGTATGACCGCGGCAGCACCGGCGTGGCGTTCATGCGGCGCGACGGGTTCGCCTCGCTCGATGCCGGGCCGCAGGCCGGCAGCGTGCTGACGCGCCCGGTCACCTTCAGCGGCAAGCAGCTGTTCGTGAACACCGACTGCCCGCAAGGCGAGTTGCGCGTGGAAATTCTCGACGCGACAGGCGCGGTCATCGCGCCTTTTACGAAGGAGAATTGCGCGCCCGTCCACGCCGACAAGACCAAGCAGCCGATCCAGTGGCAGGGCGCCGACGATCTCTCTGCGTTGCGCGGTCGCGCCGTGAAATTCCGTTTCCATCTCACCAATGGAAAGCTCTACGCCTTCTGGGTGAGCCCGGACAAATCCGGTGCGAGCCACGGGTATATCGCCGCCGGCGGGCCGGAATTTTCCGGGCGTCTCGATACGGCGGCAATTGGAGCACCGGCGCAGGCGACGAACGCGAACGGCCCCGATCAGCTCGTGGACAAAACGGGGCACGCACCGTTCGTCGCGCCGACGGCGGCGAAAAAAGTGTATGTGCTGCTGTTCGGCGGACAGTCCAACGCGCTGGGCTGGGGCTATCAAAAGTATCTGGAGGACACGGGCGATCCGCTGCGCAAGCCGCAGGCCGACGTGGAAATGTTTTATGAAATTCCGGGCACCGGCTGCCTGCCCGAGGACCAGCTGCTGCCGCTGCAGTCGGGCACGTCCAACCCCGGCGTCAAACCGCTGCCCAATCATTACCCGGCGCTCACCAACGCGCCGATCAGCCGGTTCGGGCCGGAGTTGAGCTTTGCCCGGACCGTGCGCGACCATCTCCACGCGCCCGAGAGCAAGGTGGCCGTGATCAAGTTCGCCATGGGCGGCAGCAGCCTTTGGAATCAAACGAACTGGCTGCCGGACGGCACCACGAATGCCGTCGCCGATGGCCGGCTCTATCGCATCTTCCAGGAGACGGCCCGCCGCGGGATCGCCGCACTACAGAAGAAATATCCCGACCATGTCGTGGAGGTATTGGGCATGGGCTGGGTGCAGGGCGAATCCGACGCCTTGGACGGCAAGGGGGCCGAGTATCAGCAGCACCTGACGGATTTCATCGCCGACGTGCGCGCCACGTTCGGCACGAATCTCGTCTTCGCGCTTTCCAAGATCTCGCCGAACCAGATCGCAGGCGCCGCCGATGCGGAAAGAAGCCGGCAATGGGAGCTGGTCCGCGCCGCGCAGGATGCCGTTGCCGCCGCCGTGCCCAAGGTCGTGGTCACGGAAACCACCGGCCGGGTGTATGCGGTGTCGCAGGGTTTGGCGGAAGGGCAGTTTCATTTTACCTCGCCCGCCCTGTTGCAGATCGGGCGCGACCTGGGGGTGGCCCTCGTCAAGGCCAGCGGGCTTGAAAACGTGCCTGTGAACACGCCACGCTCCGGCCATAAACGGAAAGCGCCGTGATCAGGCGCAGCGCGCTGCAATAAACGGCGCGCGCAGTCCGTTGGGTGGATGGGCTCGGGCAGCACAAGGGAGCAGCATCATGGCGGCAACATCGCGGCGGGAATTTTTGAAGTTGATGTGGTGGGGCACGGCGGGCGCGGCGTTAGCTCTTCCCTGGTCTGGATCGGCCTACGCCAAGGCTGTGGCGGTCAAGCAGGCCAAGCCGAATTTCGTCCTGATTTTGGCCGACGATCTCGGCTATGGCGACGTGGGCTGCTACGGCGCGACGAAGATCAAGACGCCGAACATTGACCGGCTCGCGCAGGAGGGCCGCCGCTTCACCAACGCCTATTGTCCCGGCTCGGTCTGCTCGCCGACGCGCTACGGCATCATGGCGGGCCGCTATTTCTGGCGCGAGCCGCGGCACCATCCCACCGGCGTGCTCGCGCCCGGCGGGCCGCTGCTGTTCGATCTCGACCGCGTGACGCTCGCGCGGCTGTTCCAGAAGAACGGCTACGTGACCGGCGCGGTCGGCAAGTGGCACCTCGGCTTCGGCGTTGGCGATAAGCCTTCCTATCGCTATGACTGGAGCCAGGAGGAAATGAAGCCGGGGCCGTGCGAAATCGGCTTCGATTCCTTCTACGGCATGGCGGCGAACGTCGGCAACGCGCCGCGCATTTTCATCGAGAATCATCGTTTTGTCGGCCGCAAGCCCGGCGACAAGGTCGAGATGGTCGGCCGCGCCGAGATCAAGCCGTGGAGCCCGGACGCCGAGTACAAGGAAGACCTCGTCGCCGGCGTGATCGCGAAGAAGGCGGTCGAGTTCATTGAGCGCGCGCAGGGCAAACCCTTCTTCCTCTACCTCGCGACGAACATCACGCACAACAGCATCACGCCTGCGGCGGCGTGCCTCGGCAAGAGCGCCTGCGGGCCGTACGGCGATTTCATCCAGGAACTCGACATGCACGTCGGCTGGGTGCGCGCCGCGCTCGAAAAAGCGGGCGTGCTCGATAACACGGTGATCCTGTTCACGAGCGACAACGGCGGCGTCGTGGCGGAAAACGAGCGGCTCGCGGCGCAGTGGCAGGCAAAGCAGGCCGGCCATGCGATCTGCGGCGCGCTCCGCGGCCGCAAGCACAGCGTCTACGAAGGCGGGTTCCGCGTGCCGTATATCGTCCGCTGGCCGGGCCACGTGCCGGCCGGCACGCAGAGCGACACGCTGCTCTGCCACACCGACATCCTCGCCAGCTGCGCCGCGCTGCTCGGCGCCTCGCTCCCCGCCAACGCGGGCGAGGACAGCTGCAACGCGCTCGCCGCCTGGCAGGGCGAGCCCGGCGCGAAGGTGCGCGAGAGCGTCGTGCTCGATTCCGCCTCCGGCGTGTTCGCCATCCGCTCCGGCGACTGGAAACTGATCGCGAAGACGGACGTGCCGCCGCCGCCGGGCGCCAAGCAGGCCCGGCCCGATCAGGAAAACAAGAACCAGCTCTACAACCTCGCCCAGGACCCGGCCGAGGCCACGAACGTCTGGGACCAAAACCAAGAGGTGGTCAAACGGCTGACCGCGTTGCTGGAGCAGGCAAAGAAAAAGGGCTGCACCCGGTCGTGAAATGTCTCATCATCATCGCGATGCTGCTGGCGGCGCCTGCCGCTCAATCGGCGAGGGAACAACAAGGAATATGACCATGCAACGACGTGATTTTCTAAGAATGGCCGGGCTGGGTACCACGGCCGCCGCGCTGCTTCCGCGGCTGGGGAGAAGTGCGGAGGCGGACCCGCAGGCGAAACCCAACATCCTGTTCATCCTGGCCGACCAATGGCGCGCTTCGGCGTTCGGCTATGCGGGCGACCCGAACGTGAAGACGCCGCAGATCGACAAGCTCGCGGCGCAGAGCATCCGCTTCGCCAACGCCGTGTCGGTCTGCCCGGTCTGCACGCCGTACCGGGCGGCGCTGATGACGGGCCGGTTCCCGACCTCGACCGGCATGTTCCTCAACGACCTCTATCTGCCCGATGCGGAGCTGTGCCTCGGCGAGATCTTCCAGGGCGCCGGCTACGCCACCGCCTACATCGGCAAATGGCATCTCGACGGCCACGGCCGGAACGCGTTCATCCCACCCGGGCGCCGGCAGGGCTTCGACTATTGGAAGGTGGCGGAGTGCGACCATAACTACAACCGCTCGCACTATTACACCGGCAGCTCGCCGGAGCGGAAATATTGGGACGGCTATGACTCCTTTGCGCAGACGGCGGACGCGCAGCAGTATCTCCGTGGCCACGCGGCGGCAGCCAAGCCGTTCCTGCTGTGCTTGGCCTTTGGCACGCCGCACTTTCCGCACGGCAGCGCGCCGGCGGAATACAAGGCGCTCTATCCTCCGGCACAGTTGAAGCTGGCGCCCAATGTCGCCGCGGACCAGGCCGCCGCGGCCCGCCGGGAACTGGAAGGCTATTACGGGCACTGCACGGCGCTCGACAAGTGTGTTGGCGACCTGCTCGCCACGCTCCAGCAGACCGGCCTCGACCGGCGCACCATTGTTGTGTTCACCTCCGACCACGGCGACATGATGGGCGCGCACGCCATCAAGCCCATTCAGAAGCAGTGGCCCTACGACGAGGCGGCGCACGTCCCGTTCCTGCTGCGCCACCCGCGCGCACCGGCGCGCGTCGTCACCACGCCGATCAACGCGACCGACATCCTGCCGACCCTGCTCGGCCTGGCCGGCGTGCCGGTGCCGAAGATGGTGGAAGGCGAGGATCTCTCGGCGGTGGTGACCGGCACGGGCGATGGCCCCGACCGTGCCGCGCTGCTTATGTGCGTCTCGCCGTTCATCCCGGACCTCGTGGAATTCCGCGGCATCCGCACCAGCCGCCACACCTACGTCCGCAACCTCGCCGGGCCGTGGCTGCTGTTTGATGACCAGGCCGATCCTTTCCAGATGCACAACCTCGTTGCCGAGCCGGCGCACGCGGCGCTGAAGCAGGAACTCGACGCACGGCTGCAGGCGGAGCTGAAGAAGATCGGCGACGACTTCCGCCCGCGGCAATACTATCTGGACAAGTGGGGCTACACGATCGCGCGTCATGGCAGCATCGCCTACGTGCCCGGCGCCCCGGTCCAAAGCCCGCGGCGGCAACCGAACGTGAAGCCGTAATAAAGCCGGCCCGCTGTGTGCAGGATAGGGGGTGGATGGTGCGACGGGCCACCGGAATTTCATGCCTATCTTCCCAGCCATAACGGTGTGTTTTTTTGAGCTTACCCGCGCAGGCAAAATCCAGCCACAACGTTGACTCCCATGCGCCAAGTCCCAATACTGCCGCCAACAATGAAGGTTCTGATTGCCGCCGTAACCGCCCTGGCAGGCTCTGTTGTGTTGGCCGCCGTCCCGGTCTCCGTCGAGAAAATCCAACTGCCCCCGTATGAGGTCGAAGGCGTGGCGCAACCGCTTGATCCTGCCCGGACCGGCGTTATCGTCACCCCGCCAACGGGTCAACCCGTATGGTTGCCGCCCGCCGCGGACACGCATCTCTGGAAAGAAACCAAGGCGTCGTCTGGCGGTGGCCGCGACCTGGTTGTGCGCGATAACCGCTGGTCGCAAGCCTTGCTCAAGTTTGATCTCGCCGGCTTGCAGCCCGGGCCGGTCGGGAAAGCCGTGTTCCACTTCAAGGTCTCGGGTATCGAGCGCGCCGGACAAGATGCAAAATTCGAGTGTTTCCGTGTGCTGGCCGACTGGTCCGAAGACGCGACCTGGTACCAGCCAGCCCCTGATCGCGCCGCAAAGTGGGACGGGCTCAAACGTGGCATCCACTTCGCCCCGGAGCCCTTTGCGACCACCACGGTCACGGCGCTGCAGAAAAATGCCGTCATCGAGCTGGCCGGTTTTGAAAAGGCCCTCGACGCCTGGCGCAGCGGCGCGTGGCCCAACCACGGCTTTCTGCTCACGCTCGGCGGTCGCGCCCTTCAGGTTTCCCTGCCAAGCCGTGAAGCCACCCTCGGTAAAGACGTCGTGCTGGGCGGTCCCACCGGCGGACGTGCCTTGATCAAATTCAACCCGGCCTTGGTCGCGCATGTCCTGCTCCGCCCGGAAGACTTGTGCCAAGCCACCCTCCGGTTGCGCATCGCCGCCCCCGCCAAGCCACCGGCCGGCGCGAACCTCGTTGTGCAGGACACGGTGACCCCGCTGACAAAGCTCGTCGACGGCTGGCTGGAGATCGGCGGCGCCGCGATAGGCACCAACCCCGCCGGGCTGCTGGTGAGCCTCGCCGGCACTACCGCGCCGGTCCGCCTCGCGGGCACCGCCAACCCGAGGAACGCCCCGCAGCTGGAACTCGCGCTTCGCGAGCATCCGGCCACCCAGCTGTTTCCCAACGACCTCCGGCCGCAGCCCGGCGTCTATGTCACGGTCAAGGATGGCCACTTCTCCTACGGCGGCCAGCGCCTGCGGCTTTGGGGCACCCTCGGTGCCGGCGGCGCGGACCGGGTCCGCAAGATGGGCTTCAACGCCTGGCGCATGTGGGGGCCGGACTGGAAGAAGATTTACTCTGTCACCAACGGGTTTGACGGCGCGGCGCTCGCCGAGTTCGACCAGACCTTCGCGGCGTTCAAGCAGCAAGGCCTGTTCATCATGGCCACGCAACTGGCCGGTTTCCCGGTGCCCGTCGACGTGCTCACGCGCGATGTCGCGACCCTAGGCGGTGGCGACGATGCGCAAGCCTGGAAAGCGGCGGTGCTCGGCGCGCAAGGCGAGTTGCAACGGCTCGTGTTCCTTGACGAGCGGTTGCAGCGCGCCAAGAAGAAACACGTGCAGAACTTTCTCAGCCACGTCAATCGCGTCACGGGCAAACGCTATGCCGAGGAGGAGGCGATCGCGATCTACGAGCTGAACAACGAAAACCGGTTTGTGCCCGACCTGCTCGACGGCAAATTCCGCAGCTGGCCGGACTATTTCCAGCGGCAGCTCGCGCGCCGCTGGAACGACTGGCTCACGACGCGCTATGCCACCGCCGATGCGCTCCGGGCCGCCTGGGGCCAGCTGGACGCCGGCGAAACCCTCGGCGCGCTGCAGCCCGCGCCGGTCGCCGTCGAGCAGTCGAAGTACCCGGCCGCGCGCGGCCGCGACTTCGTCCGGTTCGTCATCGAGTTGGCTGACGCCTGGAACCAGGAACTGCGCACGTTCGCCCGCGCGCAGGCGCCGGCCGGCATCGGCGTGGCCGTCGTGCCCTTCTCCTTCGACACGCAGTACCGCAACAGCCTGCCGTGGCTCTTTGCCAATACGCGCGGCGATGTCGCCAATTTCGGCATGTATTTTTGGGACACCGCTTCGATGCTCGCCCGCCCGCCGTCGCTGTATGTGCTCGACAACAACACCGTCGCCGGCCAGCCGGTCGTGATTTATGAAACCAACCGCGGCCGGCCCGCCGCGTACCGCAGCGAGTATCCGCTGATGCTGGCCGCGTTCGCCAGTTGGCAGGACTGGGATGCGATTTTCTTCCATTTCTGGGCCGGGTTGCCTTCCGGCACACCCGGCGCGCAGTATTTGACGCAGGCCCTCGTGCCGCCGGTCGTGACGCATTACTGGACTGCCGTGCAACACCAGTCCGACCCGGTGATGTGCTCGGCGATGGCCCTCGCGGGCCGGCTGTTCCTCGGGCGCGCCTTGCAGCCCGCCCCGCAACCCGTCACCTACACGGCCGGTGGTGGCGCCATCTTCAGCTACGAGTTTCTCAACGGCGCCTCGATCCGCGAAACCGCCTTCACGCGCGGCAGCACGCTCCGGTTTGAACCGCAAGCGGAAACCAAGCTGGCTGCACCGCCCGCGCCTGAACGCGTCACCGATGCCATCGCGAGTGGCGACCAGATCTTGTGGGACTGGCCGAACGAGCGGCTGATCATCGACGCGCCGGACTGCAAGGCTTATGTCGGCAAAACGGGGGGTGGCTGGAAATTCAAGGACGGCACCGTGCTGACCGACATCAGCACCCCATGGATTTGCTGGGCGCTGTCCAGCGCCGACGGCCGGCCGCTGGACGCCGCCAAGCGGATGTACCTGAGCGCGGTGTTCGACGCGCGCAACACCGGTTTCAAATTCGACACCACCCGCAACCTCGCCGGTCCGCTCAACCAGGCCAAGGCCGTGCTGAACCGCGGCCGCGCGCCGGTGGTGCAGGACCGTGTCGGCTACACCGTGTATTTTCCGAATGCACTCGAGGCCGTGTTCCATGGCTACGATTTCGCACTGCGCGATGCCGTGCAACGGCCGCTGGCGAATTCGAACAAGTTCGTGCATGACGGCCAACCGCTGTTCATGGGCGTGTTCGAGGTCGGCGCCCGCGGTCCCCGCGTCGCGACGCCCGCCGTCCAGCAGCCCGCCGCTGCTCGCGCGGCCACGGATGTCGGCAGCGGGTCCGCCAACCCTGCCCTGGCCGGCGTTTGGAATCCGATGCCAGGCCTTGCCTGGGGAACCGATTTTGCAACCGTACACCGTGTGCTGCGCGGCTCGCCGGTCCGGTTCGCCGCCATCACCACGCCCGCCGACGCGGCCGGCGCGAGGTCGATTCTGCTCACCGATGCAAGGGCGTTGTGGGATGCGCCCGCCGACATCCAGTTCGCCTTTGCCGCCGGCCAGCTCCAACGGATTGAGGCGACCTTTAAACAGCCGCCGGCCTTTGCGGTCGCAGTTGCCGACTACGAAAAGCAATTCGGCCCGCCGAAGACAAAGCAGATCGCCTCGCAGGAACAGACCAGCACGGTGACCTGGCAAGCCAAGTCGCTCAACGTCACGCTGACGGAAACACAGGGCACGATGAAAGCCCTGTATGAAACCGTCCAGCAGAAGTGACTCCTTCCAGGTGTCGGCCGCGCAGATGGGGTGGGGCGCAACCGTAACTTCCGGCCGGGCCTGGGGCATTTATCGCAGATGCCCAGGGTTCCGGTGCGCACCGAAACACGGCAGCCCGTCAGCGGCGTGCTTGGAAGGAATAGCTGCCGGATTCAACCGCAAAGACCACCGTTTGTTTTTCTGTGCGCAAGAGCTTGGCGCCGGCCGGGGCCGTGACGGAGGCGGTGTCGGACGTGGGCACATAAACCGTGGCGGTCGTGTTCGCGGGCACGGTGAGGTTCCAGAGGAATTTGCCGCCTGCAATTTTCCAGTCGCTGGCAATCTTGCCGTAGGGCGATTGGTGCGTTGCGCGGACGTTCGTCAGGTCGCCGGCGGGTACGGGACGCATGACGATGTGCTTGAAGCCGGGCTGCGCGGGGTCGGCCTTGATGCCGGCGAGGTCTTCATAGAACCACGTGACGAGGTCGCCGATGAGCATGACGTGGTTGCCGGAATTCATCGCGGGGTTCGCGGTGTCGCCGTTCCACAATTCCCAGATCGTGGTCGCACCCTTGCCGATCATATAGCCCCAACTCGGATAGGTTTCCTGCGTGGCGAGCGTGAAGGCGAGGTCGCCGCGACCGTTGTGCGTGAGCGTGCGCATCAGCCACTGGCCGCCGATCAGTCCGGTGCCGACGTGGTTCTTGCTCTCGTCGCTGATCTTTGCGACCAGCCGCGCCATGATGCGCGCGCGCTGCTCCTCCGGCGCGAGGCCCATCGCGAGCGGCAGCACGCAGGCGGTCTGCGCGCCGTTGTCATAGTAGCCAAGGTCGGTCTTGAAAAATTCCTTGTTGAAGGCGGCCTTGAGCTGTTCCGCGAGCGCGTGGAAATGCTGTGCGTCGGCGGTTTTGCCGAGCACCGTGGCGTAGTGCTCCATCAGTTGGCAGCAGTGGAAGAAATAGGCCGTGCCGAGGATCGCCGGGGCGGTCTTGCGCGCGGGGTCCTTGGTGAGAATCAGCGTCAGGTCCTCCGGCGGCACGCACCAGTCGCCGTAGCGGTCCTTGTTCACCAGCCCGTTGGTGATGAAGCCGCCCGTGTAGTCCATCCACTTCTTCATCGCCGGCCAGACGCGCGCGATGAGCGTCGTGTCGCCGAACTGGTCGAGCATATGGCCGGGGATGATGACGAGGCTGCTGGGCCACGTGACGTTGTCGTCGAAGATCGGCCAGTAGGCGGGTGCGACGTTGGGGACCATGCCGTTATCCTTCTGCGCGTCGGCGATGTCCTGGATCCACTTGGCGTAGAACGCGGCGGTATCGAACAGAAAACTTTCGCCGCGCGCTTCGGCCGAGCGGTCGCCGAGCCAGCCCTGCCGCTCGTCGCGCTGCGGGCAGTCGGTGGGAATGCTGCGGTAATTGCCGCGCGTGCCCCAGAGGATGTTCGTATAGATGCGATTCAACAGCGGCTGCGAGCAGCTCCATTCGCCGGTGCGCGGCAGATCGTCGTGTACCACGCGCCCTTCGAGCGCGGCGGGCGTCGGCTTGCCCGGCCAGCCGCGGACCTCGACGAAGCGGAAGCCGTGATAGGTGAAGCGCGGCTCCCACGTCTCCTCGCCGCCGCCCTTCAGCGTGTAGTGATCGGTCACCTTGGCATCGCGGATGTTGTCCATGTAGAGCGTACCGTCCGGCTTCAGCGTCTCGGAGTGGCGCAGCGCGATCTCCGTTCCGGCCGGGACGGATACTTTCAGGCGGCACCAGCCGACGAGGTTCTGGCCCATGTCGAAGATGAACACGCCCGGTTTCGGCTCCGTCACCGCGATGGGCTTGAGCGTCTCGATGACGCGGATCGGCGCGATTGGCTGCGGTACGAGCGCGCCACCGGGCGCGGCGACGACCTGCGGTTGCTCCCACTGCACCGCGTTGTAGCCCGCCTGCGCCCAGCCAGCGAGTTCCCTGCGCGCGTCGTAATCTTCGCCGTCATACTCGTTGTTCACGCGAATCGGGCCGTTCGTCGTCAGCTTCCACGTTTCGTCGCTCACGAGCTCGGTTGCTGCGGAACCATCGTCATATTCGATCCGCAGTTGGAGCAGCAGCTTCGGGCACCCGTAGGTCGCGGTCGTCATCGGCGAGAAGAGACGCGGCGCGTAGTAGCGGCCGTTGCCGAGTACGACGCCGATGGCGTTCGCGCCCTGGCGCACGGCGGCGGTCACATCGTGGGTCACGTAGAAGACGCGCTTGGGATATTCGGTCAAACCGGGCGAGAGCACCTCGTCGCCGATCTTGCTGCCGTTCACGTAAAGTTCCGAGAGACCGAGACCGGCGAACGAAACCGTCGCGCGGCGGACTTTGTGTACGACTTGGAATTCCTTGCGCAGCCAGCGTGCGGGCAGGCGGCGGTCTTCCGGCCCGCGGATCTTGCCCCAGATCAATTTGCCCGCCGGACCCAGCACCTGCGCAACCGGCCACGCGCTATCGTCGTAGCGCAGCTTCTTCCAGGCGGCGATGGGCTCCTTGGTGGATTTCCACGCGCCATCGGTGATCAGCGTCAGCGGTACGCCGCTGGCAAATTCGATGTCCAACTTCGCCAGCAAGCCTGCCGGATTGGGGCCATCGCCAAGATTTTCGACCATGACGGCCAGCAGATTGCGGCCGGGTTTGAGGCGCTCCGTTAAGTCGAAGGAGTTGGCCACGGTGCCGTGATTGGCGTGGCCGACCTGCACCTCGTTGAGATAGATCGTGGAGAGATTATCGGCCGCGATGAGCAGGCGCGCCGACTTGATCTCGCGATCGGCCGGCAGCTCAATGACACGCCGGAAGTAGCGCTTGCCCGGCGGCGGGCCGGGTTCGGGGAACCAGATCCACTGTGGCCCGAGCAAAAAAGTTTCCTTGCCCGTCTCGTCCTTGCCGATCCACTTGCCGTGCCAGTCATCCGGCTTGAGCAGTCCCATCATCCAAAGCGCCGGCTGGCTCCACGCGGAAGGTTGGCCGGCTCGATCCCCTTCGACTCCGCTCAGGGCCGGCCAGACGCGGATTTTCCAGTGGCAGCGCTGCTGCGAGGCCAGCGGCTGGCCGGCGTATGCAACGAACACGCTCTTGTCGGAAGTCACCTTGCCGCTGTCCCACAAGTCGCCGCGTTCCTGCGCCAGCAATTCCGGCGTGCTCGCCACGAGTACCTGATAGGCGGTCTGCTTGACGCCATGCGCAGCGCCGGCGTCGAGCTGCCAGCTCAACCGCGGCTGGGGCGAGTCAATGCCCAGCGGATTGTTGAGGTGCTCGCAGCGCAGTGCAACCACCTCCAGACCGCGGGTCGTGCCCAGTCCTGCCAACAAGAATGCCGCCAGCGTGATGTGTGTGAACTTGATCATGAGAACTCCTTAGAAAAGTTTCGACATGTTGACTTTGGTTTCTGCCGGCGCCGCGTTGCCTGCCGCGCGAACCTCGGCATCCACGGATGCGCGCAGACTTCCGGCGGTGCGATAGAGCGCGAGAATATTTGCCAGCGGCGAACCCACCTGGATGGCGTGCGTCGGGCCGAGGAACAGGCCGCCTTTCGGGAAGAGCTGCAGGCGGCGCCGCACCTCGGACTCCACCTGCGCCGGCATGCCGAACGCGAGCGTCGTCTGTACGCACACGCTGCCGCAGAAGACCAGCTTGGCCCCGAACTTTTCCTTGAGGACTGCGATGTCCGTTTGCGGCGTGGTGGGCTGGACCACGTCATAGACGTCCAATCCCAGTTCGATCAGGCGCGGCAGGAACGCCGCCGAACAGCCGCACATGTGCATCATCGAGCGCGCGTCGTGGGCGTGGACCATCGCGAAATATTTTCCGAACTTTTGCGCGAAATGCTTTTCAAAGGTTGCGTGGCTGATGACCTGTGCCACCTGTGTGCCGAGATCCTCACCGATGTGCGTGAAGTCAATCAGTCCACCCGCCGCCTCCAGCGCCCGGCGGTGCATCTCGAAGTAGAACTGAAAGCGCGCCTCCATGATCTCCAGGTAGACGGGGTCGTCCGTCACCAGGTCAATCAGCACCTGCTCGGTGCCGCGGGCGCGGGCGATGCTGTTGATGAAGTCCATGTCGCCGGCGGTGCCGAAGCAGATGGCGAGTCCGCGCCGGCGCAGGTCCTCGCACTGCGCGCGGATGGTGGCATAGTCGAACCAGTCCGCCGAGGGAAAGTGCGAGCGGTCGAGCTCTTCCAGCCGTTCCACGCCGGCGAACGGCTGGTGACAGGATTCCAGGTAGCGGCCGCCGGCGAACTCGGCGTAGCGATAGTGCTCGCCCCAATAACCCTCGACGCTGCCGTCCGGGAACTGGCGCAGCTCCGGCCCGATATACACCGGCTCGACGTAACGGAAATCATCGCCGAGCATCAGCAGCAACTGCTCCTGATGCGAGAGGCCGAAGTGATCGAGCAGCAGCTTGTTGATTTCCGGCGTGCCCTCGTGCTTCACCGGGATGCGGTCATAGCCGGTACGGTTGAAACAGCCCAAGACCCGTTCGCGTGAGGTCATTTATTCGTCTCCCTTCGCTACGGCCTTTGGCTTGGGCCGGGGCGCTTGCTCGGCGAGGCCGCTTTGCTTGCGGAAGGTGGCGCTCAAGTCCTGCCACTGCGTTTTCATCGCGTTCACGCGCTCGGGCTGCTGTGCCGCGAGGTCCACCATTTCGCAGCGGTCGTTGGCGAGGTTATAGAGCGACCACACATCCTTATCCTCGGTGGCAGATACCAGTTTCCAGTCGCCAACGCGCAGCGCGTGATTGCCGGCGTGGTTGAAGTAGAGGACATCGCGCGTGACGGCGCCATCGTGGGCGAACGCCGGCACCAAGCTCTTGCCCGGCAAGGCTGGCGCGGGTACGCCATTCCACCCCGTGGTGGCCTGACCGCCGGCGAGTTCGAGCAGGGTGGGGACGAAGTCGGTGACGTGACCAAGAGCGTGGCGCAGTTCGCCGCGCGCGGCGATGCCCTTGGGCCAGTGGACAATCAGCGGCGTGGAGATGCCGCCCTCGTGTACCCAGATCTTGTGCCGACGGAACGGCGCGTTGCTGGCGCTGGCCCAGCCGGGGCCGATGCAGAGGAACGACTGGCGCGAGCCGGCAGGCGCGTGCTGGTCGTGACCATCGCCGCGCACCATCAGCGTCGCATCGGCACCGTTATCGGAGAGGAAGAAGATGACCGTGTTCTCCAGCGCACCCATCGCGCGAACCTGCGCCAGCACACGGCCGATCTCGCGGTCCATGCGGCCCACCATCGCCGCGTGAATGGCGAACTTCGTCGCCTGCAGTTGTCGCTGCACCTCCGTCAGATCTTTCCACGGAACGGCGGTCCGGATTTCGCCGGGGCCGAGCTGCTCCAGCAGCTTCTCCCCGAAGTAGCGCGGCTTTAGGGTCGTTTCCAACGGCGGCAGCGCGTTGTTGATGAGGCCCATCTCGCGCAGCCGCTGCCAGCGCCGCTCGCGGATCGCGTCCCAGCCGGCGCGGTAGCGCTCGCGGCAGCGATCAATGTCCTCCTGAAAAGCGTGCAGCGGGAAATGCGGCGAGGTGAACGCGAGGTATTCGAAGAACGGCTGCGCGGCGTGTTGCGCGGCGTGCTCCTGCAGGCACTTGATCGCGTGGTCGGCGATCATGGTGGTGGTGTAGGCGCCGGTGTCCGGTTTGATCGCGGGCAGCGGCTGATCATTCTCCTCGTGCTCCTGCGGATTGAAATACCGGTCGTGATCGAGCAGCAGATAGGAGCGATCGAAGCCGCCATCGGCGATGGCCTTGGGCGCGCCGTTGAGGTGCCACTTGCCCGAGTGATAGCAGCGGTAACCGAGCGGCTTGAGGTAGTGCGGCAGCACGCGCGTCCATGCGGGCAGCCGGCCCTGCGGCGGATCCATGCGGATCTGCTGCGGGTAATAGCCGGTGAGCAGGCAGGAGCGCGTCGGCCAGCAGCGGCCGGTATTATAGAAACGGGTGAAGCGGAGGCCCTCGGCGGCGAGGCGGTCGAGGTTGGGCGTGGAAATTTCGCCGCCATAGCAGCCGGCGTCGGAGAAGCCCATGTCGTCGGCAAGGATGATCAGGATGTTGGGCTTGGCGGGCGAGCCCGCGGCCGCGGCGGCGCGGCGCGGCAGGCTGAACAATCCGGCGGCGCCGAGCGCCGCGCACTTCAAAAAGTCCCTGCGAGTCTTCATCCGCGCTGTCCTTTACTCTTTTTTCCAGACATTGGAAACCGGAACCGATGGTTTCTCCAGGGATTGGAAAACCGTGGCCGCATTTTTTCCAGGCGTTGGAAATTTGAAAGCGCGACCGTAGCGGTGGAAGGCGGCCCGCGCCATCCCCCAATAACGGTGGTGGTCGCCAGAATGGCGGTTGCGCTTTCGCGCGGCAGCGGCTAGCGTTTGCGCCGCGATGAGGCTGCGTTATCATCTTCTGGCGGTTGCGGTGTGCGCGCTGCTATGGCCGGCGGGCGCGGCGCGCGGTGCGCCGGACAAACTCGCGGACCGCTATTCCCTCCACCTCTGGGGTCGTGAGCAGGATTTCCCCGACACGCGCATCCGCACGCTGGACTTCGACGAGCAAGGCCGCCTGTGGTTGGCGACGCCGCAGGGTGTGATGCGTTTTGATGGCGTGCATCTGAACGTTGTCACCAATCTGCCGCCGGGCATCATGCCGGTCCGCGGCTGGCTGCGTGATGCGGCTGGTGCGCCGTGGATGTATGGAGTGGGTGGCGCGGCGTATCTGGACCACGCGGGCTGGCACAACGTGGTCTCGCCGGCCGGCGGGCCGGTGCGTGCCCAAGCGGTCTTTACCAATGCGGCCGGCGGGCTCTGGGTGGTCGGAGAGAAAGCTCTGTGGCGTTATCAAAAGGGCCGGCATACGTGCGTGGCGTGGCCGGCCGGCTTAAGCGAGCCCATCCGCATCACCAGCGCCGCGCTGGATGGCGAGCGCACCTTGTGGCTGGCGGTCAGCGGACAGCTGCTGGCGTATCGGGACGAGCACTGGCTGACCGCAGAAGAGGCCGGCGTTGGAGCTTGGAATGGCGTCACGCTGGTGCACGCGGAGGAACACGGCACCTTGTTGGTGGTGGAGCGCGATGGCTTGCATGTCCGTCGCGCGGGGCGCTGGCGTAATCTCCGTTTGCCGGCGCCAGCGGCGGTGGCCGATACGGAGTTGCGGCCAACAGCCGTACTGGAGGAGAACAACGGCAACAACGTCTGGCTGGGTACGCAACATGCGCTTTACCGCTGGTCGCGCGGCACCTGGCTGGCTCTGACGGATAACGATATTGGGGTGCCGCTCGCCGTGAATGTGCTCGATCAGGATCGCTATGGCGACATCTGGGCGGGCTTGGAGAGCGGAGTGTTGTGTCTGCATCGCCGTGCCGTCACGATGTTGCACAGCAGCGAAAATGCACGCGCGGATCCGATCACCTGTGTGGTGAAGCTCGAGGAAGGACGGGTTTGGGCGGGAGTGAAGGAGCGCGGACTGTGGGAGGTCAAACGCAACGGGCTGGAGCCCTTGGCCCTGCCGTTGCCGGGCAACGCGACGGTCACAGCCCTGTTACCGGGTAAGGGCGGCTGGTGGGTCGGCACGCACGGCGACGGTCTGTTCTGGATGACGGCCACGCAACGGGTATCCATCGCGACGGCCACCGGGGCTGGTCCGCGGACGATTACTGCGGTGCAGCGCGCGCGTGATGGCCGGCTGTGGGTGGGCGCGTGGGAAGGTTTGTACTGGTTGCCGGAGGCGGTGCCCGCGGCTGGACAGTTGCCGGCGTTGCAGGAGTTCCCCGGAGGACAGAAGCGCTGCGTTACCGCGTTGGCTGCCGATGGCGAGGGGGTGCTGTGGGTCGTCTTTGCCGGACTGGGGCCGGCGCGCATGGAGACCAATGGCATCTTGCGCAGTTTTGGTCAAAGCGATGGGTTGCCGGAGACGGCGCTGCTCTGCCTGCATACGGATCGCGAAGGCCGGTTGTGGGCGGGCTGCGCACGCGGCCTGATCCGCTGGGATGGCGAGCGTTGGCAGGCCAGCGATCTGCGCAAGGACATGGTGGTGCGCCACCTCTATAATGATGATAGGGGGCGCTTGTGGCTGGGTACGGCGCAAGGTCTGCAATGCCTGCGGCCCGATGCGGTCAAGGACGCGTTGGCCCATCGCTCCATCTCGGGACGTTACTTCCGCATGGGCGAGGCTGATGGTCTGCCAGCCCCCGAGGGTGTGGCGCAGGTTGGCCAGGCGGTCGCGACCGAGGGCAACGATCTCTATATCGCCACGCCCGATGGTGTGGCGCGCCTCTCCCTCAACATTGCCCAGACGGGGCGCAAGCCGCAGGCGATGGACATCGAGACGGTCAGCGCGGGCGGCCGGATGATGTGGAGCCGGCTGGGGCGCGCGCCGGGCGAGCCGCTGCCTGCCGCCCACGAGCTCACGTTGCCGCCCGGCAGCCAGCCGCTCACGTTTGAATTTGCCATGCCGGAGCTGTTCTGGCCGGAACGCATCCGCTATGACTACCAGTGGAAGCTGGAAGGCTTGAACGAGGCGTGGTCGCCTGCCACCACAGAGTCGCGCGTGACCTTCGACTACGTACCGCCCGGCAACTACAGCTTCCGCGTCCGCGGCCGGCGCGAAGGTGATTGGAGCGAAATTGCACAGCCGGTACGGCTGAACATACTGCCCTTCTTCTGGCAACGTACGTGGTTCCACATTTTGGTGAGCACGTGTGCGCTCTGCCTCACGGCACTGACGGCGTGGCAACTCAAGCGCGGCTGGTATAAGCGGCGGTTGCGCCGCGCGGAGCAGGCACAGGCGCTCGCGCAGGAACGCACCCGCATCGCGCAGGATCTGCACGACGAAATGGGCGCGGGCCTGACGGAGATCAGCCTGCTCGGCGATCTGGCCGCCGCCGACCAACGCGAGGCGACCCGTGCCGAAAACATTTCCCTGCTGACGCAGCGCGCGCGTTTGCTCGTGACCAAGCTCGATGAAATTGTCTGGGCGGTCAGTCCGCGTCATGACCGGCTGGCCTCGGTGAACGATTTCTTTGGCAGCTATGCCCAGGATTTCTTGCGGCCCGCCGGTATCGCCTGCGCGCTGGAGGTGGCCGAGGCGCTGCCCGAGTTGCCGCTGGAGGCGCGCGTGCGTCACCAACTGTTTTTGGCCTTCAAGGAGGCTTTGAACAATCTCGTCCGCCACTCCGGTGCGACGCAGGCGCGGCTGCGGATCGCGGTGGAGGCCGGCGAACTGCGTATCAGCATCGCCGACAATGGACACGGTCTGGCGGCGGAGTCCACCGCCGGTACTCACGAAGGTCTGCGCAGTATGCGTGCGCGGCTGGAAAAACTGGGCGGAACCTGCGATATCCAATCACCAACGGGTGGCGGTGTGACCATCGTATTCCGCCTGCACTTGTCGCACGGGAGACAGCCATGATCAAAGTAGCCTTGGTGGACGATCAGGAAAATGTGCGCCGCACCCTGTGCCGCGTTCTGGCGGCCGATGGCGGGATGAAATGTGTGGCCGCCTGTGCCGATGGCGAGGAAGCCCTGCGGCTCATCCCCGCGGCTGCGCCCGATGTGGTGCTGATGGATTTGGAGATGCCGGGCATGAAAGGCAACGTGGTTACTGAGCGTCTACTGGAACAGATGCCCGACCTCGACGTGTTGGTGTTGACGGTGCACGATGACACGGAAAATATTTTTCAGGCCTTGCGTGCCGGTGCCTGTGGTTACCTGCTCAAACGCACGCCGGCCGCCGGCATCCTCGCCGCCATCCGCGAGGCGCGGCATGGTGGCGCGCCGATGACCGGTGCGATTGCGCGGAAAATCCTGACCGCGTTTCACAAGCCCGCAGCCGCTCCACAGCCGGCCGAGGAGCATCTTTCCCAGCGTGAGCAGAGCATCCTCAACCTGCTGGCGCAAGGACAGAGCAACAAGGAGATCGCCGAGCACCTGAAGCTCTCGGTCGAGACTGTCTGCTGGAACCTCAAACGCATCTACCGCAAGCTCCACGTCCAGAGTCGTACCCAGGCCATGCTCAAATACCGCCCACCCGCCTCCTGACCGCCTCCACCATTTTTGGGGGGTGGCGGTCTGCAGCCGGGCTTGTTAAACACCGCCATCGTTTTTGAAACGGGTGTATGGAAGTACGCAACAATCGGCGGGCGGCTGGGTTTTCCAAGGCTTGGAATAGCCGGTGTCGTATTTTCCAAGGGTTGGAAAAAGATGACAGGGTGCAGTTATCAAGAAGGAGCAGTCCATGAAGAGTCATAAGCGCGGTGGATGGCAAGCCCGGGGCTTTTCCTTTTTATGTACGGTTGTTTTTGCCGTGGGTCTGCTGCCGCAGGGTGCGCCGGCGGCGAATGTAAACTGGGTTGGCGATACGGACGCCAACTGGAATACCCCGGCCAACTGGTCCGCCGGTATCGCCGATCAAGTGGCGGTTTTTGGCGTGGCCGGATCCGCAGGCTCAAACTTGAACAATAATATGGTAGGCCTCACCCTGTCCGGTCTGACGTTTTCAGCCGGTGCGTCCATCTATACGATCAACGGTAATGCGATTACGATGGCCGGCGGCATTACTAATTTGAGCACCGTGGCCCAGACGAACAACCTGGACATGATTTTCGATGCCACCCGAACGATTGTTGGTTCCGCGGGTGGGAATACTGTTCTCGGCGGCATTATCAGTGGCGCGGGCGGCATCACCAAAAATAATTCCCAGGGGAACCTCACCCTTGCCGGAGCGAACACCTACACCGGGCCCACCACGATGAGCAGGGGTACGCTCTTCGTGACCTCGCTCAACAGCGTGGTGGGTGGCACGGCCAGCAGCAGTTTGGGCGCGCCGACGACGGTGACCAACGGCACGATCTCCCTGGGCACGGGCGCCCAAGCCGGCATTCTGAACTACAGCGGCAACGGCGAAACCACAGATCGGGTGCTTAGCCTGGCCGGCACCAGCGGGGGCGCGACGCTGGACCAGTCTGGCGCGAGCGGCTTGTTGAAGTTCACCAGCGGCTTGGCGGCCACCGGCGCGGGCTCCAAAACCTTCACCTTGCAAGGTTCCGCGGCGGGTACCGGTGAATTTGCCGGAGCCATCACGAACAACAGCGCCCTCAACACGACTGCGGTTACCAAGTCCGGCACAGGGCAATGGACACTCTCCGGGGTGAACACCTATTCCGGCGTCACCACCATCAGTGGCGGAGGCGGGTTGGGCACCTTGGTGCTCAATAACGCGAATGCTCTGCCCGGTGGCATCGGAGCCGCAGGTGGTACAAGCGCCTTGACCTTCAACAACGGTATTCTCGGTTTGGGCGCTGACAATTTCTATCGCAACTTGGGGGCGGCGGGCGTGGTCACCGCTGTCAACTTCACCGGTGCCGGCGGTTGGGCGGCCTACGGTGCCGACCGCATTGTGAACCTCAACAATGACAGTCACCAAATCGTCTGGGGGGATGCAAACACCGGCTTCAACGGCCAGCAATTGATCCTCGGTTCCCCGCTGTCCGATCACCTGCTGGATTTTCAGAATCCCTTGGACTTGGGCGCGGGTGAACGTATTGTCGCTACGCCGAACGGTTCCACGAACAAGTTGAGCGGCGATATTTCGGGCAGTGGAAGTCTGCTCAAGACCGGCGGTGCCGGCTCCACCGGCGGCGGCGTGTTGATCCTCTCCGGCAGCAATACCTTCACGGGCAACGTTGGCTTTAAGACTTCCGGGGCTGGCGGCCTTTCCTTTTCCAGTGATGCAAACTTGGGCGCCGGCACCACCATCACCATGTTCCAGAACGACTCTCTAATAACAACGGCGGATGTCACCACCGACAAGGGTATCGTCTTTGGTGGCGGTAACAGTGCAAATCAAGATATCCGTGTAGCCGCTGGCACCACCTTCACGGTCAACGGGATTATCAGCAGCGCAAATCTGGTCACCAATGCGTACTTTCGGAAGCATTCTAGCACGGGGACGCTCGTGCTCACCGGGTCGAACACCTTTGGCGAACGGGTTCAAATCCTGGCGGGCACGTTGAGCATCAATTCCATTAAAAATATCGGCGGCGTAGCCAATGCGTTGGGGCAACCTGCGGACGCCACGCAAGGCGCCATCAACATCGGCGCGACCACCGTTACGGCTGGGCTCACCTACACCGGCGCGGGCGACACCAGCGACCGGATCATTAACCTCAGTGGCGCTACCGGCGGCGCGATCCTGGACCAGTCCGGCACCGGTCTGCTGAAGTTCACCGAAGCCCTGACTGCCACCGGCAACGGTACGAAAACCCTCACCCTGCAAGGCTCCACCGTGGGCATCGGCGAACTCGCCGGCGCGATCGTGGATAGCCTCAACGCCACCAGGCTCGTGAAAGCCGGCAGCGGAACCTGGACGCTCTCTGGGATCAACACCTACAGTGGCGGGACGACGATCAGCAATGGCACCTTGGCGCTCGCCGGCAGCGGCTCGGTCGGCAGCGGCGCGATCGACATCAAAGGCGGCGCGCTGTTCGACGTCAGCGGCACCGCCGCCGGCAGCTATACCCTCGCCGGCAGCCAGAGCCTGACCAACCGCGGTTCCATGGCCGGCGGGTTGATCATCGGCAGCGGCGCCAGCGTCAGCGGCGGCGGTAGTTTCAGCGGCGCCGTGACGAACGGCAACGGCGGCTTCCTGACGCCGGGCATCGGCGGCGATACGAACTTCTTCAGCAGTTTGACGCTCGCCGGCGGCTCGACCAACAGCTTCTGGATGGGGGCCACTGCCGCGAATCACGACATGAGCGCAGTCAGCAACGGACTCAGCTATTCCGGCAACGGCCTGCTCATGCCCGAGTTGAAACTGGACCTGAGCATCTATACCTGGCACCGCGGCGATACCTTTGTGCTCTATGACAATCTCTTCTCCGGCATGAGCGTGTTGAACGGCACAAACCAGTGGTTCACGCTCAAGGATGCCCAGGGGCTCACCTTGGACCTTAAGAACCGGACGTTTTTCAACACCCCCGTTGCCGCGGGCAGCGAGACCAACCTGTTCCTCATCAGCTACGATTTCGACGCCGACGGCAATGGCCAGTTCAACGACATCGCGCTGACCGCGATCCCGGAACCGGCGTCGGTGAACCTGCTCGCGCTGTGGGGGATCGCTTACTGGCTGCGGCGGCGCCGGCACGGCTCCGGCCATCGCTGGGGCACTTGAGGGGTCCCGGTGGCGGCGTGGCGCCGGAGGTCAACACGCTGCACTTGTGCCACGGCCCCCGCCCGCCGGCGCGCGCGCCTGCGGTCAGACCCGGCGGTGGGGCCTGCGGCAGGTCGAGCCACCAACTTCGTCGCCCGCTCCGCGGGCATCTGCCAGCATGTCCTGCAACCTGACGTGCTCCCAAGGCTGGAGAACCGTATGCTGACGCACGACATCAAACGCGGGAACCTCTGGCGGCTGGCGCTGTGCGGCGCGCTGGGTGCCGCGCTGGGTTTTCCAATGGTTGGGAAAAGCGCGGTTGCCCCTTGCTCCCTCGACTCCGCCCGGGACAGGCAAGCCTTGGAAAAGCCACCACGCCCCCTCGACGGCGCTCGGGGCAGGCCCAACATCGTCTACATCCTCGCCGACGATCTCGGCTGGGCGGATGTAGGCTTTCACGGCCCGGACATCAAGACGCCGCATATCGACAAGCTCGCTGCAGCGGGTGCGAAACTGGATTCGTTTTATGTGCTGCCGGTTTGCACGCCGACGCGCTCGGCCTTGATGACCGGCCGCTACCCGATCCGTTACGGCCGCCAGTTCAACGTGATCCGCCCGGGCTCGCTGTTCGGGCTCTCGCTGGAGGAACGCCTGTTGCCGCAGGCGCTGCGCGAGGCCGGCTACGCGACCGCGCTCTGCGGCAAGTGGCACCTCGGCGACTTCCAGCCCGCCTACCTGCCGCTGGCGCGCGGCTTTGAGCATCAGTTTGGCTTCTGTGCGCACGGCGAAAAATTCACGCACTTCCCGAAGGGCGACAGCGGGTTGATGCGCGATCAGCAGCCGATCGCCGAGGAAGGCTATCTCACGCACATGACCGCCAACGAGGCCATCCGCCAGATCGAACAGCGCGACGCCCAAAAGCCGCTCTTTCTCTACGTGGCCTTCAACGCCGTGCACAATCCGCTGGAGTGTCCGCCGGAATATGCCAAGCCCTACGCGCACCTCGGGCCGACGCGCAGCCTCTACGCCGGCATGACGGCCGCGATGGATGAGAATATCGGGAAAATTCTCGCCGCCATCGAGAAGCAGGGCCTGGCCACCAACACGCTGATCATTTTCAACAGCGATAACGGCGGGCTGACCAGCAAGGGCAGGATCGCCAGCAACGCGCCGCTGCGCGCGGGCAAGGGCTCGCTCTACGAGGGCGGCGTGCGCGTCGCCGCCTGCGTCGCGTGGCCCGGGCATATCCCCGCCGGCACAGTCATCAAGGAGCCGCTGCATATCGTGGACTGGTATCCCACGCTGCTGAAACTCGCGGGCGGGTCGCTTGAGCAGAAGCAGCCGCTCGATGGCCGCGACATCTGGCCGGTGCTCACGCAGGGCAAACCCTCGCCGCACGAAATCATTTTGCTCAACACCGTCGGGCGTACCGGCGCCGTGCGCATGGGCGACTGGAAGCTGATCCGCAACGGCAAGCTCGATGACGATGAAGATGGTGCCGTTAAGTTGACCCGCGAGGAAAAACAGAAGCAGCGCCAGGAGAAACGCGACGCGCCCGACACCTTGGAGCTTTTCAATCTCGCGCAGGATATCAGCGAAAAACATAATCTGGTCGCGCAGCAGCCCGACAAGGTGCGCGAACTCATGGCGCGGTTGGACACCTTCGCCAAGGAAGCCGTACCGCCGATCTTGAATCCCAAACCGGCAAAAAAATGACGCGACACCGGTGCGCTAAACCAAGCCGTGAACCGTTGATGGATAGAGAGGAAAAACCTGATGAGTACACGTCGTGATTTTCTGAAAATGGCGGGGCTGGGCGCGCTGGCGCTGGGTTTTCCAATGGTTGGCAGCCAAGGGCTGCCCGTCTCGCAAGGCTTGGCTGAAAAAAGTACCGCTGCGGGTTTCCAACCCTTGGAAAAGCCGAAACGGCCGAACGTGCTGTTCCTGATCGTGGATGACATGACGACGACGCTCGGCTGCTACGGCGACCGCGACGCGCGCACGCCGCACATGGATGCGCTCGCGGCGCGCGGCGTGCGGTTCGAGCGCGCCTACACGCAGTTCTCGCTCTGCAATCCCTCGCGCTGCTCGTTCCTCACCGGTTGCTACCCGGAACGCACAGAGGTCTATGACCTCGTCACCAGTTTGCGCGTCGCGTTGCCGAAGGTGGTGACGCTGCCGCAACATTTCAAGAACGCCGGCTACACGGCCGGCCGTATCGGCAAGGTTTTCCACACCGCCGATCCGAAGACGAAGCTCGACGTGGAAACCGGCGCCGCGTTGCACAAGGATAGCGTCGTGCTCGAGGAGGCGAAGCTGGCCGAGCGCAGCGAAGGCGATCTCTCCGATCCGCCGCGCAAGGGCGGGCGCGAGGGCGCTCAATATAACCGCTGCTACGCGCCCTCGCCGCATCCCGACGGCGATTTCACCGATTACAAAATCGCCGAGGACGCCATCAAGACGCTGGAGGAATTTAAGGACAAGCCGTTCTTCCTAGCGGTCGGCTTCATCCGTCCGCACACGCCCTATGTCGCGCCGCGCCGTTTCTTCGATGCGATTGATCCGACGAAGATCGCGATGCCCGCCTTCTATCAAGCCGGCGGCGAAAACCGGAAACAGATCCCCGACGCCGCACTACGCCCGAACAACAACGTCTTCCGTTTCCAAATGCCGTCGCCGAAGGAGGCGCGCGAGGCGCGCCGCGCCTACTACGCCTCGACCTCGTGGGCCGACTCGCAGGTCGGACGCGTACTCGCGAAGCTCAAGGAGCTGAAGCTCGACGAGAACACCATCGTGCTGCTCACCGGTGATCATGGCTACCAGCTCGGCGAGCATGGCCTGTGGGCCAAGCAGACGCTCTTCGAGGAAGGCACGCACGTGCCGCTGTTGGTCGCCGGTCCCGGCATCAAGCCCGGCGTCAGCGCGGCCCTCGTCGAGCAGGTGGATATTTTCCCGACGCTCGCCGCTCTCGCCGGTCTCGAAATCCCCTCGAGCGTACAGGGCATGTCGCTGCAGCCGCTCATGGCGGATACCTCCAAGCCGGGCAAGCCTGCTGTCTTCAGCACGATGGTCTCCACGCACACCAAGCTGCTGGGCCGCAGCGTGCGCGACGACCGTTTCCGTTACATCGAGTGGGACGATGCCCGCGGCGGCCGTCACCTCTATGATCACGAAAGCGATCCGCACGAGTTGAACAATCTCGCCGAGCAGCCGCAACACGCCGCGCGCGTCGCGCAGATGCACGAGTTGCTGGCGCAACATGTCAAAGCCGTAAGGAGCAAATGAGCATGAAGAAAATTCTCCTGTCGTTGTTCGCGCTCGGCGTCACGTGCGGCGCCGCGCCACTGTCTGTCGTCAACGGCGACTTCAGCGACCTCGCGGGGCTGACCGGGAAACAGGACGGCTGGTATGCCGGCTTGCCGAAGGGTTGGACCGGCTCCGAGGGCAGCTATGCGGTTCACACCAAGCGCGGCGCGACACCGCCAGCATGCAATGTGTCCAATCTTGGTTTCCTCCGCCAGCAGCTCGGCGTGCTGGAGCAGGCGTCGGACATCACGCTCACCTTCGACGTGTCCGATCCTTGGAAGCCGGACGTGCTGCTCAACGCCACGCTCCTCGACGGAAATCTGCTGGAGCTGGCCGGCGGCGATTTCAAGGTCGGCGTCAAGCAACAGCTCGTAGCGCGCGGCGTCCCGGCGGGCACAGCCATCATCATCGGCTTCCAGGCCGCGAAGTCCACGCCGGGGCTGGATAACGTTTCCGTTTCGGTGCAACCGGCGACGGTCGCGCCTACCAGTGCGGCGCAGGCGAACGCGAAAATCACTGTGGCGAGTTATTACTTCGGCAACTATCACCACGGCGATCCGCGCAACGTGAAGATGAAAGGCCAGGATTGGGACGAGTGGGAACTGGTCAAGGCGGCCAAGCCGCGCTTCCCCGGTCATCAGCAGCCGAACGTGCCGCTCTGGGGCTACACCGATGAAGCGGACCCGAAGGCCATGGAGCAGAAGATCGCCGCCGCTGCCGATCACGGCATCGAGGCGTTCATCTTCGACTGGTATTACTACGACGACGGGCCGTTTCTCGACCGGCCGATTGACCTCGGCTTTCTCAAGGCCGCGAACAACAGTCGCCTCAAGTTCGCGTTCATGTGGGCGAACCACGACTGGATCGAACTGCATCCCTACACCAAGGGCGCGCCGCGCAAGGTGCTGTTCCCCGGCACGGTGACGCCGGCGAACTTCGAGAAAATCTGCACGCACGTCATCAATGCTTACTTCAAGCATCCGTCCTACTGGAAGATCGAGGGCCAGCCCTACTTCTCGTTCTACGACCTGAGCAAGCTGCTAGAAAATTTCGGCTCGGTGGCGGCGGCGCGCGCCGGGTTGGATAAATTCCGTGCGCAGGTCAAGGCCGCCGGTTTCCCCGGCCTGCATCTCAACGCCGTGGCGTGGGGCCAGCCCATTTTGCCCAACGAGAAGGTGCCGGTGGATGCCGCCAAGCTGGTGCACGACCTCGGGTTCGATTCCGTCACCTCCTATGTGTGGATTCATCATGTGCATCTGCTCCAGCAGGCGACCGACTACAATCTCGTTCGCGACGGCTACTTCAAATATTGGAATGGCGCGCTGAAGAAATTCGGCCTGCCGTTTTTCCCGAACGTCACGATGGGGTGGGACCCCAGCCCGCGCTGCGACCAGCGCGACAAGTTCGACGCGTCCGGCTATCCCTTCACCAACACCATCGGCGGCAACACGCCGGAGCGTTTCAAGGAAGCGCTCGCCATGACCAAGCGCCGCTTGCTCGCGCAGCCGGACTCCGCCGGCCCGCGCATCCTGAACATCAACTGCTGGAACGAATGGACCGAGGGCAGCTACCTCGAACCCGACCAGCGCAACGGGATGAAATATCTCGAAGCCGTTCGCGATGTCTTCGGTGCCGCACCGGCCGCGAAGTGAAAGCGAAACGGTTGTGAGACCCATCCTCATCTTTACGCTTTGCCTGCTTCCCATGCTTGGCCCTCTGCGCGCCGCGTCAGATCCCGTGCAGCGTTGGCGTTTTGCCGATGAGACCGGCTTGAAATCCATCGGCAAAGTCACGCTGGGCGTCGCCTTGGAAGGCGATGCACTCTCCGCATCGCTCGCTCGTGGTGGCGATGGCAAGGTGGCGCGGTTTGAGGGCGGCAGGTTGCTCGCGGGCGATGCGCAGCCGGTGTTGAAGGGCATGAAGGATTTCACGCTTTATCTGCGCCTGAAATCGGAGGGCGACGGCCTGCATGGCACGGTGCTGGCGCAGCGGCAACCGGGGCGGCAGGGCAGTTGCGGGTTCGATGTGAGCGGATGGCACATGCCGTTAATCCAGCGGCAGCACTTTGGTTTTCAGGGGCTCTTCGAGGGCGGCTTGCCGCCAAATGCCGGACCCTGGTCGCCAGCGATCAATGTGGACCTTGATCAGTATCCCGTGCCCGCTTCGCAGTGGCGTGATGTCGTCGTGCGCATGAAGAAAGGCGGGCCGTTGCAGCTCTACCTCGATGGCCGCCTCGTCATGGAGCGGATGAAGCCCTCCGCGGTTCCCGGAATCGAGGCAAAGGCGATGAGCGGAGCCGCCTCGCCCTTGTGCATTGGTAGTGCTTTCGATGGTTCGCAGCCTTTTCGTGGCTGGGTGGATGAGGTCGCGTTGTGGGATCGCGCGCTCGATGATGCGGAGCTACAAAAGCTCGGCGGGGTCAGCGAGATCGTGAAGGTCGCGAAGCCGCGCGGAGATCGTGTCTTTGGCACCGGCGTGCTCACGCCCGACACGACTGCCGCACGGCGCTACGACTGGATTGACGCGAAGTTGCCGGGCTTCCGCGAGCATCTGGAAAAAACCGACCCGCATTTTCCGCGCTTTCACCTCACCCTGCCGGGCGAACAGTGGAACCGCATCGGTGTCTTTCACAACGGCAAACATCATCTCTTCTTCGGTTGGACCACCGGCGGTTGTTTCCGTTACTTCGACGACGCGCTGGAGAACATTGTCTGGCAACACATCGTCAGCGAGGACTTGATTCACTGGACCATCCTGCCGATGCCGATTCGCTCGCAACAGTGGCCGAACGAAAACGGCACGTTCTTCGTCAACGACCAGGGCGAGATCGTCACCTTCTACTACGGCGACCGCGGCACCGAGCCGCGCATGGCCGTCAGCCGCGACCCCGATCTCGTAAACTGGGAGTCGTTCCCTGACCGTGTCCGCTTCTCCGGCGTGCCGGATGAGTTCAAGACGCGCCACGATCCGAGCGCCGTGTTCAAGAAGGGCGACACTTGGCACCTCGTCTGCACCACCGTGCGACCACAGGCACAGGCGATGGGCCTGCCGCTCTATAAGTCGAAAGACACAATCCACTGGGAGTATGCGGGCAAGTTCTTTGAGGACGCCACCGGCCGCGCCATCAACGAATGCGGCCAGCTTTTCCGCTTGGGCGGTTACGATGTCTTCACCAGCATTCATCCGCTGACGAAGGACACGACTTACATGACCGGCCACATCCGGGACGACGGCACCTTCGCCCGTGAAACTGGCGGCGTGCCCGACCTCCTGTCGCGGAGTTACAACGATGTCTCTTCCACCGTGGACGATGCAGGCCGCGTGACCATGTGGCGCTTCTGCAATGTCGTGCGCGGCTTCCGCGACGACAGCGCCGCCGGCTGGCGCAATACCTACAGCCTGCCTCGTGATGTGCGCATGGCCCCCGATGGCCGCCTGCTCTTCCGTCCCGCGCCCGCGCTGGAAAAACTCCGCGGCAAACACTTCCGCCCGCTCGTTGGGATGCAGGCCGCGCAATCCGAAGTGCGCCTGCAGTTCACCGCCGCCGAGCAAGGCGAAACCGGCGTTCGCCTCGCCGATGGCCGCAACCACCTCGACGCCTACTACGACCACGCGAAGCGCGAACTGGTCCTCGACTGCGCCGCCATGCCGCGCGAGTTGTCCTTCCGTGTCGGCTCTGCCGCGCGCGGCCCCGTCAACGTGAAACCCGGCGACACCGTGACGCTCCGTTTCTTCTCCGACCGCAGCGTTTTCGAGATCTACGCCAACGACGAAGTCGTCATCTCCAACGCCGCCTTCTTCCACAACCCCGACAGCCTCAAAGCCGCCGCTCTCCACCGCAAAGGCCCGAAGATCCCGCTCACCGTGGACGGCTGGGAAATGACGCCGCTGGAATGGTCCAGTGCCATGAAACGCTGAAGATTCAGCATGAAACCCATTCTCACACTCATCCTCTTCGCGTCTCTTTGTGTTCTATGCGGGCAAACATCTAGCGCTGAAATCAGGCCCAACATAGTCTTCATCCTCGCCGATGACCTTGGCTACGGCGACCTCGCCTGCTTCGGCGCGAAGGACATCCGCACGCCGCATCTCGACAAGATGGCCGCCGAGGGCCTCAAGCTCACCAGCTTCTACGCGCAGCCGATTTGCGGTCCGAGCCGTGCAGCGTTGATGACCGGCTGTTACCCAATCCGCATCGGCGAGGTGAAAAATGGCAAGAACGGCCACACGCTGCCGCACCCGAACGAAGTCTTCATGGCCGAGATGCTGCGCGATGCGGGCTACCGCACCGGCATCGTCGGCAAATGGCATCTCGGCATGGGCGCGGGCTGCGATCCCATCGCGCAGGGCTTTCAGCACGGCTACTTCACGCCCGCCTTCAACGGAGCCACCCGCGACATTCAACCCGGAGCCGTCGTGCCCTTCCTGCGCAAACCCGGCGAGGTCGTGCGCACCATCAAGACGCAGGCCGACATGGACACGCTCACCGCCGACTGCACGCGCGAGGCGCTGGAGTTCATCCGCAGCAGCAAAGACAACCCCTTCTTCCTCTACCTCGCCTACCACATGCCGCACGTGCCTCTCGGCGTGTCCGGGAAGTTTCGTGGCAAGTCCGCTCGCGGCTTGTATGGCGACACCATCGAAGAACTCGACTCCGCCGTCGGCGATGTCTTCGCCGAGCTGAAAAAACTCGGTCTCGATGACCACACCCTCGTCGTCTTCACCAGCGACAACGGTCCCTGGACCGATAAACAGATCGGCGACCACGGCGGCAGCCCAGGTCCGTTTCGCGGAGCCAAAATGACGACCTGGGAAGGCGGCTGGCGCGTTCCCGGCATCGTCCGCTGGCCCGGCAAAGTGCGTGCCGGTGAAACCAGCGACGGCATCGCCACCACTATCGACCTGTTGCCCACCTTCGCCGCCATGTCCGGCGCGAAACTCCCCGATGCGAAGCTCGACGGCCTGAATCTTGGCGAGTTCTTCACGAAGCCCGGCGTAGCAAGCCCGCGCGAAACCTTCCTCTACCACAACGGCTCCCGCCTCACTGCCGTGCGGCACAAGGACTGGAAACTCGTCTTCGCCCGCCCCGCAGGTGGCGAGATGCCCTACATGCCCGGCTTCGTCACCGGCCACATCGAAGCCCTGCCCGAAACCGCGCTCTACAACCTCAAGACCGATCCCTCCGAATCCAAAAACCTCGCCGCCGAGCGTCCCGCCGTCATGAAACTCCTCACCAAGCTCGCCGACGAATCCCGCGCCGACCTCGGCGACTTCACCGGCCCCGGTCCCGGCGCTCGTTTCTACGACCCCGGCCCGAAATGGCCAAAGGTTCCTGCCGCCAAGGCTCAACCCAAACGAAAGAAATCCGCCCCCCGGCAACCATGAAGCTCGTCCTCATTGCGTCTTTTTGTGTTCTTTGCGGCCAAGTCTCCGCAAGTGGAGCGGCATGGCCGGGCGAACTGGGCATTCCCTATTCCGAAGACAATCCGCCGGGGCCGAGTTTCGCGGACGCGCAGAAGCAGGCGCAGCGCAAAGCGGGAGTGCAGATGCTCACAGACCTCCGTGCTGCCTATGCGAGCGGTGCCGCGTCGTTCACCATACCGCCCGGCGACTACCGTTTCGGCACCGCTTGGAAAGGCGCGGACTCGTTTGTCTTGGAAAACTTCGACCGCGACGGCCAGACGCCTTTCCGTATCCTCGGATACGGGGCTACGCTGTGGTTTGACCTCATCCCGGACTCGGCGCCGAAGGTCAGTTTCATGATGCGTCTGTCCGGGTGCAGCAACATCACGCTGGAAGGTTTGACCATCGACAGCGATCCCAGAGGTGTCATGGAAGGGAGGATCACAGCCTTCGATTTTGAAGGTAACCGTATTCAGGTCGAGCCGCTCAAAGGCACCCAACTGCTGACCGCGAAGCCCAAGACACAAAACCGTTTCATTCCCTATAAAGCCAACGGCCGCCACATCCCGGCGTTGTTTCAGATCGAGAAGCGTGGTTGGGGCCCACAGCCCATGGTCTACAAGAGCTTTACCATAGCCGAAGAGGGCAAATACTGGTTCGACCTCGACACGCGGGTTCTGCTGCAAACCATCCGCAATCCAACCTGGCGAGAAACCTACGGTCCGGAAGGCACGCTCGAAATCGGCGATCTTCTGTGCTTTGTGTGGAGCAACAGCCAGGCGATCTATCTCGACCTCTGCAAGCAGATTACGGTCAAGGATTGCAGCATATACGCCAAGGCGGTCCGCATGGAGACGGGGTATGGGGACAACAAATGGCTCAACTGCCGCTTCACGCCGCGGCCCCGGACTAATACCCTGCAGGGCGGTGACGGATGGATGAGTTCCGAGTGCTTGGTCGGGTCGCTGGTTGACGGTCAGGTCAACTACCGCACGACGGATGATATCGCCAATTTCAGGGCGATATGGCGCTACGCGGAAGCTGTAGGCGAAAAGAGCATTACGTTCGTAAAGAACCCCTATGGTATCGACATCTACAAGTTGCTGGCGCGGGGCGATAAGGCCGACCTTTACGACATCAAAAGCAAGAGGCAGATCGGTGAACTCACCGTGGATTCCGTGCAGGACAGGACGGTTACCTTTCAGGAGCCTGTCGGTCTGCGCTATGAGAATGCCGGAGCGATCTTTCCGCGTTTCCAGAACAACGGCTGGGTGGTGCGCAACTGCCTTTTCCTCGACTGCTATCAGAGATTCCTGATTCTCGCCGGCGAAGTCGGGATTTTCGAAAACAACCGCGTCGAGCGGCTCGGTGGCACACTGAAGATCTACACGGGGTTTGCGAAGCACATTGAGGGCGGCCGGCCGGGTGACCTTGTCATTCGGGACAACGTGTTTGTCGATTCGGGGGTGACCCCGGGCAAACCGGCGTTTCAGATCGAAGGCGTGGGGCGGCCGATCCGCAACGTGACCATCCGCAGCAATCTGATTTGCAACAGTGGACGCGAGACGATTGCATGTATTGAGATGGCGGGGCTGGCCATCGAAGGCAACGTCGTTGTCAATCCGTTCAAGGCAAACCCCGTGCTTCCCGAAACCGAGTGGAAGGAGTTGCCGGCCTTCACCTTGGATCGAGTCAAGGGGGCCACGATCCAAAACAACCTTGTCGTCCGCCGTGACTCCAGCACAGCCATCGTGTCGGAGAAGTCGTGCGAGGCCATCATCAAGACCGGCAATCGCACGCAGACGGATACAGAGGGACGGCTGGAGGCCTTCATCCGCCAGTTGATCGCATCCCACGAGCACGATGCCAAAACGATCATCGGGAAAGTCCGGGCAGAGGCCCTCGCACTTGTGCAACTAACGGAGAAAGTTCAGCCACCCAGCATCGAGAAACCCACCTCCAAACCATGAAAACAACACGGCTACTTCTTGCGCTCCTCGTCCTTCTTGGCGGCCAAACTATCGCTGCCGAGGCCAAGCCCAACATCCTCCTCATCGTTGCCGACGATCTCGGCTACGGCGACATGAGCGCCTATGGCTGCAAAGATTTCGCCACACCGAATCTGGATCGGCTCGCGGCGCAGGGGCTGCGCTTCACGAGCGGCTACGTGACCGCGCCGGTCTGCGGGCCGTCGCGCGCGAGTCTGCTCACCGGTCGCTACCCTACCCGGATTCTGCCGTTCGAGGGCAATCCGGCGCACGGCTCGGAGGCCGGCCTGCCGCTGGAACACAAGACGATGGCAGATCATCTGAAGGCGGCGGGCTATCGCACCGCGTGCATCGGCAAGTGGCATCTCGGCGAGAGCGAGAAACATCATCCGCTCTCGCGCGGCTTCGACGAGTTCTTTGGCTTCCTTGGCGGCATGCACAGCTATGTCAACGCCGAAGACCCGCAGTGGGGTGCGCTGCTGCACGGACGCGAGAAGGCGGAGCTGAAGGACTACATGACCTTCGCCTTCGCCGACGAAGCCTGTGCGTTCATTCGCAAGCCAGCGGCCGATCCGTTCTTCCTCTACCTCGTGTTCAACGCGCCGCATGTGCCGCTGGAAGCGCCGGACAGTTACCTGGCGAAGACCGCACACATCACCGACCCGCGTCGGAAGATCTGCGCGGCGATGATTCTTGCGCTCGACGACGCCATCGGACGCGTGCTCGCGGCGCTGCGCGAAAGCGGGCGCGCGGAAAATACGCTCGTCGTTTTCATCAGCGACAATGGCGCGGCGCTGATCCCCGGCTCGGCGGAAAACGGCGGCAGCAACGCGCCGCTGCGCGGCTCGAAGGCGCAACTCTGGGAGGGCGGCGTGCGCGTGCCGTTCTGCATCCAGTGGCCCGGCCACATCACGGCTGGCGGCATCAGCGATGTGCCCGTCAGTTCGCTCGATCTGCTGCCGACACTGCTCGCGGCGAGTGGTCATAACGCTCCGCGTGATGTTGTTTTCGACGGCCTCAATCTGCTCCCTTGGCTGGAAGGTAAAGCGGAGCCGCCGTCGCGCGAACACCTGTTCTGGAAATTTGGCGCGCGCCAGCTGGCTGTGCGCGGCGGCGACCTGAAGCTCGTGCGCGTGGATGCGGACAAAGGTTTGTTCAACCTGCGCCAGGATATCGCCGAAAGCACGGACCTAACGACAAAACGGCCGGTGCTGGCGCGGCAGATGGAAGCTGCGTGGAAAAAATGGGACGCGGGCAATCTCGCCACCACGCGGACGCCGCGCGCGAAGCCGGCGGTTCCTCCGGTGACCGGCGTGCGCAGCAATCTCCCGAATATCGTCCTGGTTCTGGCCGATGACCTCGGCTATGGCGACATCTCCTGCTACAACCCGCAGGCGAAATTCAAGACGCCGAACGTGGACCGACTCGCGACGCAGGGGACGCGCTTCACCGACGTACACACACCCACGAGCGTCTGCACGCCGACGCGCTACGGCATTCTCACGGGTCGCCACTCGTGGCGCACGCGGCTACAGCGCGGCGTGCTCAACGACTATGACGCGCCGCTGATCGCGCCGGATCGCCTGACGCTGCCCGCGCTGCTCGCGCAGCACGGCTATCGCACGGCGTGCGTGGGTAAGTGGCATCTCGGCTTCGACTGGAACATCGCGGAGCGCGATCTGCCGCTGTTCAAGTTCGGCTATCGCAAGGACGCGCCGACCGAGGCCACGGAGGCGCAGCGCGCGGCGTGGCAGGCGGCGTTCTCCCGCCCGCACGGCGGCGGGCCGGTGCAGCGCGGTTTCCAATCCTACTTCGGCCCCGATGTGCCGAACATGCCGCCCTACGGTTTCATCCGCGACGACAAACTCGTCGCCGTGCCCACGGTGCTAAAACCCGCGGGCGACATCTCCGATACCGGCAACAAGACCACCACCGGCCCGGCGGGTCCGATGGTCGCGGGCTATGAGTTCGATCAGATCATGCCTTCGCTCGTGCGCGAGGCCGAGGAGGTCATCACGCGCGGTGCCCAAACGAAGCAGCCGTTCTTCCTCTACCTCGCGCTCACCGCGCCGCATTTCCCGGTGGTGCCTTCGGCGCCGTTCCTCGGCAAGAGCGGCGTCTGTCCGCTGGCGGATTTCATCCTCGAGACCGATGCCGCTCTCGGTCATGTGATGGCCGCGCTCGAAAAAAATGGCATCGCCGACAACACCATCCTGATTTTCACCAGCGACAACGGGCCCGCCGGCAACAGCCGTACGCCGCTCAACAAGGCCGGCCACAGCGGCAGCGGCCCGCTGCGCGGCGCGAAGGCCTCGATCTATGAGGGCGGCCACCGCGTCCCGTTTGTCGCGCGCTGGCCCGGTCACACGCCTGCCGGCGTCGTGTCCGATGAACTCGTCTGCCAGACCACGTTCATGGCGACGTGCGCCGAATTGCTCGGCGCGAAGCTGCCGGACGAAGCCGCTGAAGATAGCTACAGCATCTTGCCTCTGCTGCGCGGCGAGAAGCCCGCGCTGCCAACGCATCCCGCCGTGATTCATAATCCCGGCGCGCGCCTGTTTGCCATCCGTCAGGGGCCGCTGAAGCTGATTGTGATGCCGGACGGCAAGGACGAACTCTATGACCTCGCCGCCGATCTTGGCGAAACGAAGAACGTGATCGCCGAGCACCGTGTCAAAGCCGATGAACTCACCGCGCTGCTCAAGCGCTGGCTCGAATCCGGTCGCAGCACGCCCGGCGCGCCGCAACAAAACGATGTGCCGGTGGCGCTGCGCGATCCCACCGCGCCAGTCAACGACCGCGCGCAATCCCTCCGGTCCACCCCATGAAAACACACACCATACTTGCCCTGGCCTTGCTGCTCGCGGTTGCCCGCGCAGCGGAACCCGCGCCGACGAAGGCAACGGATGTGCCCGCCATCTCCGCGGTGCTCACCGACTACGGCGCGGATGCGCGCGGCGAGCGCGATTCCTCCGAGGCCTTCGCGCGCGTGATGGCCGCCGCCGGCACCAACCGGCACATCCGCATCAGCATTCCACCGGGACGCTATCGCCTCGCCAGTCGCGTGCTGCTCACCGCCGCGGGCAACAACAGCAATTACGGCCTGCACATCCAGGGCGCCGGCGAGAACGTCACCGAGTTGCTGGTGGATAACGCCGAGGGTGGCATCGCCTTTGTCGGCAAGCACATCACGCGCATGAGCGTGATCGTCTCCGATCTTTCGCTCGTCGCGGCGCGCAACGGAGCGGGCACGGCGCTCTCCTTCGACACCGCCAACGCCGGCGTGCAGAACGACCGCCAGTTCACCGCGCGCGATCTCACCATCCGCGGCGAGAAATTCGACCGTGGCCACTTCAACACTGCCGTCCATGTACGCAACGCATGGTTCACGCTGCTGCATAACATCAAGGTCACGCAGCAATATCAGCCGGCGATCCGCGACCAGGCGTTCAACATGGAATACAATTTTCTGCTGGAGGATTGCTACAGCCCGAGCCTCACCGACTGCCGCGCGCTCGGCGGCCGTTACGGTCTGGTCCATCGCGTCGACAAGATGAAACCGGATGCGCCGGAGGACGGCATCATCCGCGGCTGCTATTTCGTCGGGCAGGCCGAGGGCATCGTCGTGGACATGAAGAAGGCCGAGGGCGAATGGCCGGAGCCGGGGCTGCACATTACTGATTGCCACGTGGCCTATCGCGATCAGGGCCTCAACATCCTCTGCGTGCAGCAGGCGAACATCAGTCATTGCCTTTTCTACTGCCTCGACCGCACCGGCACGCCGTGGCACCAGCCCGACGAACTGCCGGTGCCGGGTGGCACCAAGGAAAAACGCCGCGACTACGAACCGCGCGACATCAACCTCGAGTTCGGCGCGAACTTTGTCATCGATGGCAACATCTTCACCGAGCCGGCGAATCCTAACCGCGTCGGCGTACGCATCGGCCCGCGCTCCGGCCACATCCTGATTTCCGGCAACCAATTCAATGTGAGCGGCACCGCCATCAAGAACGAATCGCGCGAGCCGAGCTATGCCTCCGGCAACACCTTCGGCGGCAAGCCCGACTGGTCCGAGGGCCTCACGCCCTATGCCGACGCGCCGCGCACCTTGGCCACGCGCGATTTCCCGCCCCCCGCCCGCGCGGCACCAAGCGGAGGCCGCCCATGATCCGCCGCCTCGCGCTCTGCCTGTTTCCAATGCTTGGAACTTTGCAGGCCGGCAATTTCCAGCCGAGCCTTGCGAGACAGGCAGCCTTGGGCTGCCAACCCTTGGGAAAAAGCGCGGTAATTATTCCAACCCTTGGAATAATTGCGCCGGAATTTTCCAATGCTTGGAAAACTGGTGGGGAAAAGTTCCAATCCTTGGAAAACTCCGCCACGCCGTGGTGGCATACGCTCACGCCGCTCGCGAGCGTGGGGCTGGGCGCGCCGGAGCTGGGGAAGATTTTGCCGGGCGCGGCGCGCGGCGCGGGCATCTACGGCTGGTACGGTTTCTGGTACTTCGACGAGGTCGAAAAATATCGCGTCTATACCGCGACGCGTGCCAAGTTCGAGCTGGCGGGCGTCAAGCGCGTCATCTATTACGACCTCGGCGAGGTCGGCGACTACGCCGCGTTCTTCGCCGCCGATGGTCGCATGGTGCACAGCGGTTGGTCGTTGCCGTGGTGGGACGGCAAGACGCCGCTGACGGCGCGCTGGTTCGGGCTCGCGGCGTTCATGGGCGATGTGTCGTGGGCGCCGCACCCCACGGCGAAGAGCTACGGCTTGCCCGCGTTCACGCAGCCGGACGGCAAACCTTCCGAAGATCTTTATGCAACGCTGACGCGCCGCGCTCTCGATGGCTCGTGGAAGTTCGGCTTCAGCAGCAACGCGAAAATCACCGATGACTTCGCCACGCGCAGCGGCCTCGCGCAGTTGAGCGGGCGGCAAACCGGCCGCGCCGAGGTGCAGGGGAAAAGCGGCTGGCAAACTGTCCGGCTCGTGGATGTTGATTTCGCCAATCCACAACTGCGCGACTATGTCTGCCGCGAGATCGGGCGCATCATTCCCAAACTGCGGCCCGACGGAATTCATGCCGATAATTTCGGCGACAACAACCTCGGCTACGCCAACCAGTCGGCGTTCGGCCTGTGGTCGGTCGCGACGTTCCGCGATTATCTGCACCGCCATTTTTCGCCCGAGGAGCTGAAGCGGATGGGCGTGGAAGATCCCGCGGCGTTCGACATCACGGCGTATATCCGCGAGAAGCCGTTCGCCTCGCGCGGCAAGGCGTGGCACGCCCTGAATCCACAGTGGACGACCGATCCGGTGTGGTGCTGCTACCGCATGCATTTGGTCGAGTCGGCGCTGACGTATCATCGCGCGTTCTACGCCGCCGCGAAAAAAGCGGCGCGGGAGAGCGCGCTCGACTGCGCGATCTTCGGCAACACGATTCCGTTTCCGCTCGGCGAAACGCTGATGAAGGGCACGTGCGATGTTGCGCATTTTGAGTGGAGCACGGTGCAGACCTGGTATGGCATGCGCGCGATGGGCCTGCCGCCGCAGGGACGCGTCGCCTACGTCACCCGCCTCGGCGCGGCGATCTCCGATGCGCCCTACTGCTGGCCGAGCCTATACGTCAGCAAGGACAAAGCCGGCGCGGGCCACGAGAACCTGCACAAAGTTCTCGCGTGCGACGGCTTCGTCAACCGCGGCCTGCTCGACTACGGGCACTGGTATCTCGATGGCTACTCGCCTGGCACGCCGGAGAGCGCGGGCTTCATCAATCGCTTCATCAAGACTAACGCGCCGCGCCTCGGCGCGCGCCGCTACCTCGCCGATGTTGCTCTCATCCACTCCGCATGGTCGGAAATCGCCTCGTGCTCCGTGTTCAATCCGGTGATGGACCAGTTCGTGGACGAGTATTGCGGCTGGTGCCAGTTCCTCGGCGACACGCATCGCCAGTGGGATGTGGTGCTCCAGCAGGATTTGACCGCGACGAACCTCGCGCGGTTTCCGTTGGTGGTGCTGCCTTCGGTGCTGTCGCTCTCCGACGCGGAGCTTGGCGAATTGCGGCGTTACATTGCCGCCGGCGGCAAGCTCGTCACCACCGGCCAGACGGCCACGCGCTATGGGCCGGATCGTTTTCTTTTTGCGCGCGAGTCGCCGGTCGAGATCGCCGGCGCGCGCAGCACCACCAACAAGTTTGGTGTCGCCTACTGGCGCAAGGAGCGCGATGCCACCGCCGCGCAGCAGATGGATGCGCTCCTCGCGTTCGAGCAGGTCGAAGCGCGCTTGAAAACCGACGCGCCCGCGACCGTCGGCGTAAATCTCAACCACGATGCCGACGCACTTTCGCTCGACCTCAACAACTACGACATCGATGTTGATCGCGACGCCATCCGCGCCGCGCCTGCGTGCGTGACCACGCTGCGCCTGCCCGACGCGTGGCGTGGTCGCGACGTGACGGCGACCGTCGTGTGTCCCGAAAAACCGGAAGCCCCGCTCGCCCCCGAGGCCCTGACGCTGGACCGCGCGCGCGGCATGCTGCGGATTCAGACACCGCCGTTTGAAACCGTGCTGATTGTTTTCATCCGTCCGCTGCAAAAAGGAGGCCGACCATGATCCGCCATCTCGCACTCTGCCTTATTCCAATGCTTGGAACTTTGCAGGCTGCGGATTTCCAGCCGAGCCTTGCGAGACAGGCAGCCTTGGGCTGCCAACCCTTGGAAAAACCGGAGAATGGCGCCGGCGTACAGGCCGTGCTTGCGCACATCCAGAAAGGACTTCCGCAGTCCATCAAGGTGGATAAGAACGGCGACGCGGATGTGGTCGGCCTGCCGCATCCTTACACGTCGCCGTGCATCAAGGACGCTTTCCAGCAACAGTTCTACTGGGACACCTACTTCATCAATCAGGGGCTGCTGCGTATCGGCCTCGCGGAGCAGGCGCGGAACAACGTCAACAACCTGCTGCTGCTGACCGACCAGTTCGGCATCGTGCCTTCCGCCAACCGGCGCTCGATGGCGAACCGGTCGCAGACGCCGTTCCTCTCGCAGATGGTGCGCGACATCTATCAGGACAAGCCGGATGCCGCGTGGCTGAAGAGCGCCGTCGCGGTGCTGAAGAAGGATTACAACTTCTGGATGACGAAGCGGCTGGCGCCGTGCGGGCTGAACCGCAGCGGCAACGACGCGACGGAGCAGTACCTGATGGCGTTCTATTATTACCTCGCGAAGGAGCGCTTCAAGGGGCTCGCGCTGGCGACGAAGGCGGAGCAGTTCGCGTTCAGCAGCCAGGCGTTGAGCGAGGCGGAGACATGGGACTTCACGCCGCGCTATGACCGACGTGCCGAGGAATATTGTCCGCTGGATCTCAACGCCAACCTCTATATCTACGAGCTGAACTTCGCCTGGTTCAGCCAGATCCTTGGCGCTGGTGAGGAAGCGGCGTGGCTGGCGAAGGCCGAGAAGCGCAAGGCGCTGATGCAGGAGCTGCTCTGGAACGAGAAGCTCGGCTGCTACTGCGACTTCGACTGGAAGAACCGGAAGCAGGGCGACCTCGTCAGTTGCGCCACGCTTTATCCGCTGGTCGCCGGCTTCGCCACGCCGCAGCAGGCGGAGCAGGTCGTGAAGGCGATGTGCGCCAAGCTGGAAGGCGCGCACGGTCTGGCGACGTGCGAGCAACGCACTCATCCGTTCTCTTATCAGTGGGATTTTCCCAACGCTTGGCCCCCGCTGCAGATGCTCGCAATCCAAGGGCTGGATCGCTACGGCTTCAAGGCCGACGCGCAACGCCTCGCGCGCAAGTACGTGGACACGGTTGTCCGTAATTTTGTGAAGACCGGCGACCTGTGGGAGAAGTACAATGCGGTCACTGGAACCATTGAGGTGAAGGACGAATATCAGATGCCGCGCATGATGGGCTGGACCGCCGGCGTGTTCGTCTTTGCAGCCGACTACCTGAAGCTGCGGAACGGTGGAGAGCAAAAACCATGAATGTGAAAGCCTTGTTGGTCTTGGTTGTTGCGTGCGCGGGTCTGCCTGCGCTCGCCGTCGATCAAACGATTGAGCCGGGGAAGAAATTCACCTACAAGCAATCGGCCGGCGCGCCCCAGGAGCTGGAAGTGTATTTTCCGCCGAATTGGAAAGCCGGCGGGCCGAAGGTGCCCGGCGTGCTGCTGTTCCACGGTGGCAGTTGGCGCGGTGGCTCATTGGATCAATTTCGTAACGTGGCCCACTATTTCGCCAGCCGCGGGCTTGTGGCGGCGACGGCTAACTACCGGATGCTTAAGAAGGGCGAGGGCAAAACAGCGGACGGCACGCTGGAGGGTAAACGCGTCTGCCTCACTGACGCCAAGAGCGCGATTCGCTGGATGAAGCAGCACGCCGACGAACTCGGTCTTGATCCGCAGCGCTTGATCCTTGGCGGCGGTTCGGCGGGCGGACACCTCGCCGTGCTCGCCACGCTGAATCCCGGCTTGAACGATCCGAGCGACCCGAAGGATTTCGACACCTGCGTCGCCGCCTACGTCCTCTTCAATCCCGCGTTCTCGCCACAGGACAGCGCCGATGCCGAGGTGGATGTGCTCAAGCAACTGAAGGTCCCGTTTGCACCGGCGATCATGTTCTTCGGCACGAAGGATACGTGGAAGCCCGGCGCCGATGCTGCGCTCAAACGACTCAAGGCGCTTG
Source organism: uncultured Lentisphaerota bacterium (assembly GCA_903912445.1). Classification (GTDB taxonomy): domain Bacteria; phylum Verrucomicrobiota; class Kiritimatiellia; order CAIQIC01; family CAIQIC01; genus DP16D-bin41. Next base: position 20,006 of record CAIWHP010000273.1, on the reverse strand, counting down.
GTAACACCACGGCCGAAATGTGGACCGCCGAAGGGCAGGGCCACGGCTTCTTCAACAAGCAGCAGTGGCAGGATGTGACGCTCGCCGCGGCGGACCGTTTCCTGGTCGAGCGCGGTTTGTTGAAAGGCAGCGGCACGCTCGCGCCGCCAGCCAGAGGAGAGAAACTCGTCAAGGCACCGTGAAGCACCAACGAAAGAGAAGAACCATCTATGAACAAAACATCGCGCCGTGATTTTCTGAAACTCGCCGGGTTCGGCGCTGCACTGTTTCCAATGGTTGGAAAAAGTGCAGAGACCAGTTTCCAATCCTTGGAAAAGTCTACTGGACGAAAACCCAACATGCTCGTGATCGTCACCGATCAGCAGCACGCAGGGATGTTGAGCTGCACAGGTAATCCGTGGGTCAAGACGCCGCACCTGGATCGTCTGGCCGGGGGCGGGGTGCGCTTCGAGAGAGCTTACTGCGCCAACCCGGTCTGCGTACCGTCGCGCTTCACGATGTTCAGCGGCACGATGCCCTCGGCCATTGGCATGGACTGCAACAAGAGCCCCGTGAGCGAAACGCCCGCGGGCATCCTGCGCAACACGATGGGCACGGTCTTCAAGCGCGCGGACTATCGCACCGTCTATGGCGGCAAATCGCATTTCCCGAAAACGGGCGCGCGCCAGAACGCGGTCGAGGCCTATGGCTTCGAGCCGCTCCGGCAGCAGGGCAACGAAGAAGGCCGGGAGGAATTGGCGGAGGACTGCGTCGCTTTCTTCCAGCAGAAACAGACGAAGCCGTTTCTGCTGGTGGCTTCGTTCATCAATCCGCATGACATCTGTTTCATGGCCATGGCGGCGGCTGCCAAGCGGAAGCGCGAAGCCAAGTCCAAGGCGGAAGAGGCGCTGGCGGAGGCGCAGAAAATACCCGCGGGCGTTTCGGAAAAAGATTTCTTCGCGAAAGTTTGTCCGCCGCTGCCGGCGAATTTCGAGATTCCACAGAACGAGCCGGAGGGGTTGACCAGCCTCGACTGGCGCATGTTCCGGCCCTATGTACGCCAACATTGGAACGAGCAGGACTGGCGTCGTCACCGTTGGGCCTATGCGCGGCTGACCGAGCGCGTGGATGCGCAGATCGGCCGCGTGCTGGAGGCGCTCAAGCAAAGCGGACTGGAGGAAAACACGCTGGTGGTTTTCACCAGCGATCACGGCGACATGGACTCGGCCCACCGCCTGGAGCACAAGAGCATGCCCTACGAGGAAGCGATGCGCGTGCCGTTCATCGTGAACTGGAAAGGCGTGACCAAGGGTGGGGGCGTGGATCGCGAACATCTGGTCTCGGCCGGTTTGGATTTGATTCCCACGCTCTGCGATTTCGCCGGTATCGCCGCGCCGCCCGAACTCAAGGGCCGCAGTGTCCGGAAATTGGTCGAGGGCGCGACGGTGGCAGACTGGCGCACGACGCTCGTGGTGGAAAACGAAAATTCCCGCATCCTGCACATGGGCCGTACCAAGTATGTCGTCTATGCGCAGGGCGAACAGCGGGAACAATTCATGGATCTGGAGCAGGACCCCGGCGAGATGCAGAACCTCGCCGCCGATCCGAAGTACAAGGCGCAGGTTGAGCAAGGCCGTCAGGCGCTGCGGGCGTGGTACGCCGCACACGGGCTGGCGCTCGATCCGAAATATGTGGTGAGCGCATGATGCAAACGGGAGCAGAGACTGTGAACCGCCGCTATGATCGCCGCGATTTCCTAAAGCTCGCCGGGCTCGGCGCGCTGGGTGCGTCGCTGTTTCCGAGGGTTGGAAAAAGCGACGCCCCGGTTTTCCATACCTTGGAAAAGTCGGCGCGTAGGCCGAACATCGTGCTGATTCTCGCCGATGATCTTGGCTATGAGTGCATCGGCGCGGATGGCTGCACGTCCTACAAGACGCCGGCGCTCGATGGGCTCGCAGCGCATGGCGTGCGCTTCGATCAGTGTCATGTGCAGCCGCTCTGTACGCCGACGCGCACGCAGGTGATGACCGGGATCTACAACGTCCGGAACTACACCGACTTTGGCGAACTGGCGGCGAAGAACGTGACGTTCGGCAATCTCCTCAAGGACGCCGGCTACGCGACGTGCATGGCGGGCAAGTGGCAGCTCGGCACCGATGTGGCGTTGCCGAAGAAGTTCGGCTTCGACGAGCATTGCCTCTGGCAACACACGCGCGCCGGCGCCGGCAAAACGGCCAGCCGCTATTTGAATCCCGGCTTGGAAATCAACGGTGTCCCCAAGGATTACACCCACCGTGAATATGGGCCGGACATCATCAGCGACTACGCGCTCGATTTTATCCAACGCAAAAAAGACCAGCCGTTTTTCCTCTACTACACGCTGATGCTCACGCACGCGCCGTTCCAGCCCACGCCGGACAGCGCCGACTACAGCGCCAAGCCGCCGCAAGGCAAGGCCGCCATGCAGACGCGGCCCGACGGCATCATCCAGCACTTCGCCGACATGGTGGCCTACACCGACAAGCTCGTCGGCAAACTGCTGGCGAAACTCTCTGAGCTCAAGCTGCGCGAGCACACGCTCGTGCTTTTCCTCGGCGATAACGGCACGCAGCACGGCGTGTTGACGATGATGGGCGAGCGGAAGTTCATCGGCGGCAAAGGCGCGCCGACCGATGCCGGGATGCACGTGCCGCTGATCGTGAGCTGGCCGGGCCGGACGCCGGTCGGAAAAGTTTCGCACGATCTCGTGGACAGCACGGACCTGCTGCCGACCGTGTGCGAGGCCGCGGGCGTGACGGTGCCGGCAGAATTGAAAATCGATGGGCGCAGTTTCCTGCCGCAGATACGCGGCGAGCAAGGCCAGCCGCGCGACTGGTATTATTGCTGGTATGCCCCGCAGAAAACGCAGGGGATCATCGCCGAGTTTGCCGCGACGCGCGACTTCAAGCTCTCCCGCACCGGCGACTTCTTCGACCTGAACAAGGACAGCGAAGAGAAAAATCCGCTCGCGGTGACCGCGCTCACCGGCGAAGCCGCCGTCGCCGCGAAGCTGTTGCAGGGCGTGCTCGATAAATACAAGGACGCGCGGCCTGCTGCCATCGCCATCCCCTTCCTCGGCCCCAAGAAGCGCGGCGATGGTCGCGGCGGCGGGCGGAAGAAGAAGGCCACCACCGCCAAAGCCATCGAACGCGCCAATCGGTGCGACGAGGAATGGGTGTAAGGAGAAAAAATGAAACATCTGCTTAGACGTGTTGCCATGGTGCTAGGCGTAGCTGCGTTGCTCGGTGCCAGCGCCGCTGATGCGCCCGTGAAGCTGCTTTTCTCCACCGCACAGGACATCACGAATACGTGGGGGCAAATTCATTTCGGCGTCACGCCGCTCCAGCTGGTGACCAACTGCACCAATCCCGGCTTCGAGTTGAGCTACTGCCTGCCGCGGGCCGATGGCGCGTGGGATGTCTACGGGCAGAACTTCAAGCAGGTATCGGCGCACAACGATCAGGTCCGGGGGACGAGCGCGTGGTCGGTGGTGCATGCGACGACGCGCGATGGCGTGAAGTTTGAAAACATCGAGACGGTGTTCAATGCCGAGCCAGGGCCGTGGACGTTCAACCACGCGATGGCCTACAACCCGGACGCCAAGGAATTCCTACTGCTGAAGCTGAAGATGGACAACTCCGGCTTCCGCTACACGGCGTTCTTCAGCCCCGACGGCCGCCAGTGGAAACAGCATCCGGTGAGCCCGCTGTTCTACGATGGCGACGCGATCAGCCTCTTCTGGAGCACGCAGTTACATCGGTTCATCCTCGTTTCCAAAAGCCTCCAGCCCTATCCCAAACATTTTTTCGATCACGGCGGAGCAACGCCCGATCTGAAGAGCAACGCATTGCGCGATCGGCGCGTGTTGGCGTTCCGTTCGAGCAGCGACGGGCGGGTGTGGGAGCCATCCGATTCCATGGCAGATGTCTGGAACCGGGGCGGGCAGAAGAAGCCGCGGCCGGATAGCGTGCTGACCTTGCCCGACGCCCAGGATCCGCCGGACCTCGAATTCTACAGCGGCAACGGCTTCTGGCATCACGACCGCTGCTACCTGATGGTGCTCAACTACGCGGCCAGCCCGCTCGCGGCGCGCAAGCATGGGCCGCAGTTGGACACGGAGTGGTGGGTGGGCCACGACGGTTTGCATTGGGAGCGGCCCGGCCGTGGTGTTAACGCGACCGGCTCGGAAGTCACCCGGCTCACGCACAACCCGATGCTGATCGGCGGCATGCTGCTGCTCCACTACGGCAACCGCGTGCTCGGAATGAAGCAGGACCGCGTCAGCTTCGTGGGCGCGCGGGCCAACGCAGAGTTTTCCACGCGCCCGTTTGTGATGCCGCAGGCGGAACTCGTGCTCAATGCCGCGATCCCGGCGCCGGACCGGTCGTTCGTGGCCGCGAGTGCCTATGTGACGGCCGACGTGCTCGACGAGCGTGGCCAGATCATCCCCGGCTTCGAGGCAGAGAAGTGCGTGTTGCAAAAGGCCGACGCCCTTGACCTGCCGCTGCGCTGGGCCGGCAAATCGGCGCGCGAACTCGCTGGAAAGAAAATCAGCCTCCGCTTCCACCTCCGCAGCGCCAACCTCTATGCGGTGACGGCGAAGTGAGCATGAAATTCCTTTCCGTACAGCGCGGCAGGCCCGTTCTTCCAAGCCTTGGAAAACCGCTGGTGAAAAGTTCCAAGCTTGGAAATAATGCAGGTATCGTTTTCCAATCCTTGGAGAGGATGAAGACATGAACATGATCAAACATCTGCTGCTGGCGCTGGGCATCGCGATGGCGATGAATCCGGCGGTGCGCGCAACGGAACTGGAAAAGGAATTCCGTCAGCCGTCGGATGCGAACAAGATCGCGGTGTTTTGGTTCTGGGCGAACACGGTCACGAAGGAAGGGATTCACCGCGACCTGGAAGCGATGAAGCAGGCGGGTATCGGGCGCGTTGTGCTCGGCATGACGCGCGCGCACTCCGCCACGGTGGAGACGGGCGGCGTGGTGTTCCTTTCGCCGGAGTGGCTCGCGCTGTTCCGCTACGCGCTCGACGAGGCGGCGCGGCTCGGCATCAAGGTGAGCGCGGTGATGAGCAACGGCTGGTATCAGGGCGCGCCGTGGGTCACGCCGGAACAGGGCGCGCAGATGCTGGTCTGGTCGGAGACTCTTGTGGCCGGCCCGGCGGAGTTCGCCAAGCCGCTGCCGACGCCCGATAAGTTCAGGAGAGGGAAGCGGGCGGGAATTTCGAGGAAAGCGAAAGGACACTTCAAGCCCGTCGCCGTGCTCGCGTATCGTCAGGATGGGAAGGGCGAGTTGCTCGCGGATTCTTTGGTGAGGCTTGATGACAAGGTGCAGCCCGATGGTACGCTGAACTGGTCCGCGCCCGCCGGCCGGTGGCGCGTGTTCCGGTTTGCCCATGTGCCCAACTTCGTCCCGATGAAGCAGGATTCGCCGGGCTTCACCGGCTTGCAGATTGATCACATGAGCGCGCCGATCATGGAGTTGTTTTTCAACAAGGTCGGCGTGCCGCTGCTGGAAGCCGCCGGCCCGCACGTGGGCAAGACGCTGGATTTCTTCCACGAGGATAGCGTCGAGTTGAATCACTTTGACTGGACGGCCGATTTCCCCGCGCAGTTCGCCGCGCGCCGGAAATACGATCTGCTGCCGTGGCTGCCGGTCTTGGCCGGGAAAAAATTCGCGGGCCAGCCGCAAGCGGGCCGGGTGGAAAACGATTTCGTGGCGACGGTGGACGAACTGCTCGCGGACGAGCATTACGGAACGTTCCGCAAACTCTGCCACCAGCACGGCATCAAGCTCCAGACCGAGGGTGGCGATGTGCATAGCAGCCTGCGCGTCAAGGGCACGACGGATCTGCCGATGGGCGAATTCTGGAATGCGCGTCCGACCAAAGTGGATCCGCGCTTCGTCGAAAACTCCAACCACCTGCGCGCGTTCAATCCCAATTCAGTGATCGCCAGCCATGTCTATGGCGCGAACCGGGTGTCGTTCGAATCGTTCACGACCGCGCAGCATTGGGTGGAGCATCCCGCGATGCTCAAGCCGATGGCCGACGAAGTCTATTGCATCGGGGTGAATCATCTGACGCTGCATGGCTATTCCTATTCGCGCCCGGAGACGCCCGCGCCGGGCGATGTGTATTTTGCCGGCACGCATTTCGATCCGGGCATCACGTGGTGGAAATACGCGGGCGAGTTCTTCGCGTATCTGAACCGTTGCCAGGCGCTGCTGCTGGCGGGCCGGCCGGTGGTGGATGTGCTCTATGTGGATGGGCCGGAGACGCAGGCGCTGCTCAAGTGGAACGAAGCGCGCACGTTGACCACGCTTGGTAAATGCGACGTGATTCCCGGCGAGTTGCTGGCGGCGCAGGTGAGTATGTTGCCGGGCGGTCGTATCGGGCTGGCGAACGGCGCGTCCTACGCTGTGCTCGCCGTGGCCGGCTCTGCCATCGAGCCGGAAGCGTTGCAGAAGCTTGTGCAACTCGCGCGCGACGGCGCTGCGGTCTGGCTGCGCACCGTGCCGCGACAAGCGACCGGCTGGAAGGATTGCGCGGAGTCCGATCAAAGCATCGCGCGCTGCCTCAAGGAACTCGGTGCAGATCAACCTGCCGGCGTTCATGCGGTCGGCAAGGGCAAGGTCGTCATTGGCGAAATGCCAGTGAAGGACCTGCTCGCGCGGTTCGGCCTCGCGCCTGCGTTCGCCTACACGTCTGACGATGGCCAGCCCTGCCTGGACTTTAACCAGCGGCAGGATGGCGACGCGGAAATCTATTTCATCGCCAACTGGAAAGAGGCGGCGCATCGCGTCGAGTGCGTCTTCCGCGTGGCCGGGAAACAGCCGGAGCTTTGGAATCCCGTGACTGGCGAAATCGCGCCGTGCGCCGCGTATGCCTGCAAGGACGGCGTGACGCGCCTGACGCTGCAACTGCCGCCGAATGGTTCGATGTTTGTCGTTTTCCACAAGCCGGGCGCCGGTGGCGCGGAGAAAATCATTGAAGAGAAATTGCTGGCAGCGCAAGAGGTGACGGGACCGTGGCATATCCAATTTTCCCCCGCGCGAACCAATGTCCCGCCTTTTGAAATCACCAGCGAGAAGCTGCATCTCTGGAACGAAAGCAACGAGGAGCGGCTCAAATCCTTCGCAGGCACTGCGAGTTATCGGACGGCTTTTACCCTCAACCATCAGCCATCAGTCCATCAACCATGCATCCTGGATCTCGGCGTCGTCCACGACCTCGCCGAGGTTATCGCGAATGGAAAATCGCTGGGTGTGGTCTGGACCCCACCGTTTCAGGTGGATATCACGCCGGCCCTCCGGTCTGGTACAAACGCGCTCGAAATTCGCGTCGTCAACACGTGGCACAACTGGCGCGTGGCCAACAAATTCTCGCCCTTGGAGCACAAGTGGAACAGCCAAGGCGTGAAAGAGCCGCTGCCCGCCGGCCTCGTCGGGCCGGTGACGTTGCGGACCTCGGAGAAATAATGCGATGAAACGATCGGTCGTCATTCTGCTGGCTGCGCTCGCGCTGGCCGCTCAAGTCCGCTCCGCCGAGCTGGAGAAGAATTTCGCCGCTCCGCCGGAAACCGCCAAGCCGCGCACCTACTGGTTCCACATGAGCGGCAACATCTCCAAGCCTGGCATCACCGCCGATCTGGAGGCGATGAAGGAGATCGGGCTCGGCGGTACGCTGTTCATGAACGTCAGCGTTGGGATGCCGACGGATCTGGTGGAGAAGAAAGATTTCATGACTCCGGCGTGGCAGGACTGTTTCCAGCATATGCTCAACGAGAGCGCGCGGCTCGGCCTCGATTTCGGCTCCGCGCTCTGCGATGGCTGGGGCAACGCGGGCGGGCCGGCCATTCCGCCGGAACTGGCGATGCAGCAGCTCACGTGGAGCGAGACGCGCGTGCAGGGCGGCGCGGCGGTCGCGGTCGCGAAGCTGCCGCAGCCGGCCACGCAACTCGATTACTATCGCGAGATCGCCGTGCTCGCGTTTCCCACGCCTCCCGGTGACCGGGCGATCGCGCCGTTGGCTGCGAAAAAGGGCATCAACCTGAAGCGCCCGGAAGCTGGCTTTGCGGAAGTTCGCTTTGATTTTGATGCGCCGGTGAAGGTGCACGAACTGACCTTGGCGGATGTGGCCGGGCAAAACCCTTTCGGGAATCCCATCGCAGTGCTCGAGGCGAGCGATGACGGCAAAACGTGGCGCGAGGTGAAAAAGTTTCCGACTTCGTGGCGCGGTCATCCGCGGACGGATTTGACCGTCGCGTTCGATCCTCTGACGGCGCGGTATGTCCGCGTGCAATTTCCCGGGACCAGTTTCGGGCGGGGCGCAGGAATTAAAATTGCCGAGGCGTCGCTTTCCGCGAGGGAGCGCATTCACTACTGGCAGGCCAAGTCCGCCATCATCAGCCACAACGAGCATGGCGGTGGCGCGGAGCGTTTCCTCGACGCTGGCGCGGCGGACGCGCCCGGTATTCCGCTCGCGAGCGTGGTCAATCTCACCGGCAAGGACACGTGGGTTGCGCCTGCTGGCGAGTGGACGGTGCTGCGGATCGGCCATACGCCGACCGGCGCGCACAACGCGCCCGCGACGAAGGCCGGCGTCGGGCTGGAGTGCGACAAGCTGAATCCGCGCGGCATCGAGGCGCAACAGGCGGCATTTGTGGACAAGATGCTGGCCGCGGCCACGCCCGAGGGCAAACGCGCTTACAAGCACACGTGGATCGATAGCTGGGAGGTTGGTCCGCAAAATTGGACGGCAAACTTCGCGGCCGAGTTCAAGGCGCGCCATGGCTATGACCTCGTCCCTTGGCTGCCGGCGTTGGCGGGCGGACACATGCTTGGTTCGCGCGATCAGTCCGAGCGTGTGCTGTGGGATTTCCGCCGTACCATCGCCGACCTGTTCACGGAAAATTATTGGCGGCACTCGATGGAGCTGGCGCATCAGCGCGGTATGGAATTCCGGGCCGAGTCGTTCGGGCGGCAGCAGTTCATGTATGACCCGCTGAACTACGCCCGCGCCTGCGACATGCCCTGCGGCGAATTCTGGGCCGGCGGTGGCCCGCGCGTGGACTGCAAGGTGGCCGCGAGCGCGGCGCACTTGAGCGGGCGGCAGATCGCCGGCGCGGAGGCGTTTACCGAGGGACGCGGCCGGTGGAGCGACGATCCGTGGGCGCTCAAGACGCTTGGCGACCGCGCGTTTTGCCTCGGTGTGAACCAGTATTATTTCCACCGCTACTGCCACCAGCCATGGACGAATCTCGTGCCCGGTATGACCTTTGGTCCCTACGGTATCAACTTCGAGCGCACCAGCACGTGGTGGAAGCCGGGCAAGGCGTGGGTCAGCTACCTCACGCGCTGCCAGTCACTGCTGCAACAGGGCCGCTTCGTGGCCGACGCGCTCTTCATGCTCGACGAAGGTGCGCCGAGCTATGGCGGCTGGCGCGAGCAACTGGCACTGCCGCTGCCGGACGGCTACGACTATGACTTCGCCAACCTCGACGCGCTGCGCGAATCCCGCGTCGAGCGCGGCGTCATTATCCACAAAAACGGCATGCGCTATCGCTTGCTCGTGTTGCCGGCCACCGGGCGCGGTACGCCGGCGCTGCTGCGCGAAGTGCTGCGGCTGGCGGAGGCCGGGGCGACCATCGCCGCGCCGCGTCCGCTCATGCGCGCGCAAGGTCTGACGTCGGATGAAGAGATTGCCGCGCTCTGGAAAAAAATCGCCGCCACCGGTAACGCCATCCTCACCGACAAATTCTCCGACGTGGAAAAGAAACTCGGCCTCGCACCGGATTTCGCCTGCGGTGGCGAGGCGGCGGCGCAGATCAGGCCCGACCTTGATGCGGCCGAGCAGTCGTGGCAGGCGGTGGCGCCGCCGGCCAGTTCGCTGCTGTGGATTCATCGCACCGATGACGCGGGCGCGGATTGGTATTTCGTGTCGAACCAGGGCGATCAGGGCGGCGACAGGCTGTGTACCTTCCGCGTGGCGGGCCGCCAGCCGGAATTGTGGGACGCCGCCACCGGGCAGATACGCGAGGTCGCGCAGTTCGAGGAGCATGCTGGGCGCACCACCGTGCTGATTCCGTTCGACCCGCGCGGCTCGTGGTTCGTCGTCTTCCGCAAAGCGGCGTCGCCGCTGGCGGTGAAGCCCACGCAGCCGGCAGCGCCAAGCTCTGGCGTTTCTCTCCCAGCACAAAGTCCGGGCGTGTCGAACAGCTTCACGCTGCTGTTGCGCGCAACGCCGACGGCGGACATCGAGTTGCTGAAGGCGGCCGATCAAGGCATTGCTCCCACGCGCAAGCAGAATCAGGCAGTCCTCGCGCTGCAAGGCGAGCTCATGTTCGGCGTCGGTCATGCGAACATGGGCGTCAGCGTCGGCCGCAACGGTGTGGCGGTCTGGGAAAACGGCGCGCGTTATCTTGTCCCGCGCATCGTGGCCGCGCAACCCATTGCCGCCGGCACAAGCCTCGCGGTCGTCTATCGCGCCGGCGCGCCAGCGCTCTTCATCAACGGCAAACTTGCCGGCACGGCGGCAGCCTCGAAATTCACCGTGCATCCCGGAGCACCCGGAAAATTCAACGGCGAACTCGCTGGCCTTGAACTGATCCCCAACGCGCTGGACGCCGATCAAGTCGCCGCCCGCGCCGCGCAGCCGATGGTGGCGGCGGGTCCGACGCGGCGCGTGCTGTGGATCGAGAACGGAAAGTTGATCGAGGAGCGCGAACTGCCCGGTGCGCAAGCGCTCGACAAAAACTGGGACGTGACGTTCCCGCCAAACCGCGGCGCACCGACTTTCGTGCGACTGGACCGGCTCATGGATTTGTCCAAGCACACCTGCGATGGCATCCGGCATTTCTCCGGCACGATGATTTACCGGAAGTCCTTCGCTCGTCCAGTGGCCTCTGACCTCTCGGCCCGTTTTTTCCTCGACCTTGGCGAAGTCGGGAATCTCGGGGAAGTCATCGTCAACGGCCGCAATCTCGGCGTGTTGTGGAAGCAACCGTTCCGCGTGGACATCACCGGCGCGTTGAAGGCTGGCGACAACAAACTAGAAATCCGTGTGACCAACCTATGGGCGAACCGTCTGATCGGCGATGCGAAAAAGATGGCCGCGCTCGGTGTGAGCTATAACGCCGTCAATGGTGCGATCAAGAAATGGCCGGCGTGGGTGCCGCAAGATGCGCCGCCCTCCGATGCCCCGGTCACGTTCGTCGGCTGGCGGCAATGGAAAGGCGATGAGCCCCTGCTGCCGTCCGGACTCATCGGTCCGGTGACGCTTCGCGCGTCGGAGGTCGTGACGCTAAAATGAAAGTTCCAAGGCTTGGGAAAAGAATGAAAATGAGAGCTGCCCTGAAACGTATCGTGATGATGGTTATGGTCGCGTTGGGCTTGTTTGTCCCGCTGCGGGGTGACGAGTTAGAGAGGAATTTCACCGCGCCGCCGGCGTCGGCGCGGCCGTGGGTCTATTGGTTCCCGCTTAGCGGCAACCTGACCCGAGAAGGCATCACCGCCGATCTTGAAGCGATGGCGCGCGTCGGCATCGGCGGCGTGCTCTACATGGAAGTGGACCAAGGCGCGCCGAAAGGGCCAGCCGATTTCGCGGGTCCGCTCTGGCGCGACCTGTTCAAGCACGCGTGCAACGAGGCGCACCGGCTCGGTCTGGAAATCAACATGAACAACGATGCCGGCTGGTGCGGCAGCGGCGGGCCGTGGATCACGCCGGAACTCTCGATGCAGAAGGTGGTCTGGTCGGAGACGGCCCTCGTCGGAGGGAAAACCTTTGCGGGTAAGCTGGCGCAGCCGGAGGCGGTGAAGGATTTCTATCGCGACATCGCGGTGTTGGCCTTCCAGACGCCGGCGGGCGACTGCGCGAAGATGAGCGAGGCTGCGCCGAAGTTCAGCAGCAGCGCCGCGAGCGCGAAGGCCGGCAGCTTCACGTTCAATCGGGCGAAAGAAAAGCAACCGCCATTTGTGCAGGTCGAGTTCGCGCAGCCGTTCACCGCGCGGATGCTGACAGCCCGTTTGGCGAATGGCCGCTACTTCGTGCAATGCCATCTGCAAAGTTCCGCTGACGGGAAAAACTTCAAGACGGTGAAAACGTTTAGCGCGCGCCCGCCCGTGCTGGCGGTGAATTTCGAGCCGGTTACCGCACGCTATTTCCGGTTGGGTCTCGCTGGGGGCAGCGATCCGAAGCTGTCCCGGATCGAGATCGCCAACGTGGAGTTGGGGCAGGGCTATCGCATCGAAAACATCCAAGGCAAGGCCCTGTTCCTCCCGGAGAAAGCCCAGCCGGCCGGCGCCGAATGGCCCGTTGTGCCGGCGCAGGTCGTCGTTGCGCGCGACAGCATTGCGGACCTCACGGCGCAGATGGACGCCACCGGCAAGTTGACGTGGGAGGTGCCGGCGGGCAGTTGGACGGTCATGCGGTTCGGGCGTACGACGACCGGCAAGGACAATCATCCCGCGCCGGAGTCGGGGCGCGGTCTGGAGTGCGACAAGTTGAGCAAGGCTGGCGCGGCGGCGATGTTCAACGGGCTGATGGGCAAGCTGATCGCCGACAACAAGGCGCTGACGGGACACGACAAAGCGCTGGTCGCGACGCACATCGACAGTTGGGAAGTCGGCTCGCAGAACTGGACGCCAAGGATGCGCGAGGAGTTTCAGCAGCGGCGCGGCTACGATCTCTGGAAATATCTGCCAGCGTTCAGCGGTCGCGTGGTGGATAGCGTCGAGGTGACGGAACGGTTCCTCTGGGATTTGCGGCAGACGGTTTCGGATTTGCTCGTGGAAAATTATGCGGGTGAGTTCCGCCGGCTGGCGAACCAGCACGGTCTGCGGCTTTCGATCGAGGCGTATGGTCAGGTGCCGGTGGACGACATGGCGTACGCCAGCCAGGCCGACGAGCCGATGTCGGAGTTCTGGTCGTGGAGCCTGCGCGGCGGCGATGATATTGGCGCGGCCCGCACCTGCACGGAGATGGCTTCTGCGGCGCACGTCTATGGCAAGCGCATCCTGGGTGCGGAAGCTTTCACGGCGGCCCATGGTGAGAAATGGCTGGGCCATCCCGCCAACATCAAGGCGCTGGGTGACTGGGCCTTTTGCGAGGGCATCAACCGGTTCGTGTTCCACCGCTACGCCGCGCAGCCGTGGACGAATGTCGCGCCCGGTATGAGCATGGGGCCGTGGGGTCTGCACTATGAGCGGACGCAGACCTGGTGGGAGCAGTCGAAGGCGTGGCACACCTATCTCGCCCGCTGCCAGTATCTGCTCCAGCAAGGCCTGTTCGTCGCCGATGTTGCCTATCTCCAGCCGGAAGGCGCGCCGCGCGCCTTCGCGCCGCCGGCCGATGCGGAGATCGCGCCGCACATCCGCGGCGGCTACAACTTCGATGGCTGCACGCCGGACGCCGTGCTGACGCGGATGCAGGTGAAGAATGGACGCATCGTCCTGCCCGACGGCATGAGCTACCGCCTGCTGGTGCTTCCCGAGGTGGAGACGATGACGCCGCGCCTGCTGCGCAAGGTCAAGGAACTCGCCGATGCCGGCGCGCTGGTGATGACCACCGCCAAGCCGCCGAAAAAATCACCGAGCCTCGCCGACATGGGCGCGGCCGATGCCGAGGTGGCGAAAATCGCTGGCGAGCTATGGCCCAGATTGGTCACCGGCAAAACTGCCGCGGAAGTGCTCGCCGCGCGCGGCGTGAAACCAGACTTCAGCGCCAAGCCCGCGCTGCGTCATATCCATCGTACGGCTGGCGACACTGAGATTTATTTCGTCGCCAATCCCGAGGCGCGCAACGTCGAGGCCCTCGCCAGCTTCCGCATCGCGGGCAAGCAGCCGGAATTATGGTGGCCCGACACCGGGCGTAGCGCGCCGGCCTTGGCGTTCGAGGAACATGATGGCGTGACCAGCGTACCGCTGCAGTTTGAGCCCGATGGCGCGGTGTTCGTGGTTTTCCGCAAGGCCGCAAAGCCGGCGGAACAGGTGGTCTCGGTCACGCGCGACGGCAAGGAACTTTTGGCGAAGTCGGCGCCGCCGCCGGCGCTGCTCGTAGCGACGGACGTCAGCAAAACGTTCACGATGACTGCGTGGGTCAAGCCAGCGGCCGACACCATCCTGCCTCAGGAATCCAGCACAGGCCGAAAAACCTTTAACGCCAAACGCAACGACCTGCTCTATCCGCCGCCCGGCCACGAAGTCTGGACCACGGCCGACGCCGGCGCGGGCCTGGCCGTCGGGAACAATGGCGTTTGTGTGCACGAACACGGCGCAAATCATTTCGCGGCGGTGCTGGTGTTCCCGGTGATGCTGACGAATTGGACGCACGTGGCGGTGGTGTATCGCGACGGCACGCCGAGCCTCTACCTCAACGGCAAATTCGCGCGCACCGGGCAGAAGAGTACTTTCACCATCCACGGCGGCGTGGGGGTCAAGCACGCACGCAGCGTCACGCCGTTCAAAGGCGAGCGCGAGGAGGTGCAACAGTTTGGCCGCGCGCTGAGCGACGCTGAAATTCTCCAGCTTGCGCAAATGCCGCCGCTCCAGGCCCGGCGCGGAGAAATTTCGCCGATGGACATCGCGCGCGGCGAAATCTGGCAGAGCGGCAGTTACGTCATGACGACGGCGGACGGCAAGCGGCGTGAGTTGAACATCACGCTGCCGCCGCCACAGGAAATCACCGGCCCGTGGGAAGTGAGTTTCGATCCGAAGTGGGGCGGGCCTGCTGCGCCTGTGATGTTCGAGAAGCTCGAAGACTGGAGCAAGCGCCCGGAGGAAGGCATCAAGTATTTCTCCGGTACCGCGGTCTACCGGAAGGTCTTCGGCCTTCCGCAATCCACAATCCGCAATCCAAAATCGAAAATCTTCCTGGATCTCGGTGCCGTCGCCATCATGGCGGAAGTGAAACTGAACGGCAAAGACCTCGGCATCCTGTGGAAGCCGCCGTTCCGCGTGGATGTGACCGACGCGCTCCAGCCCGGCGCGAACACGCTCGAAATCAAAGTGGTCAACCTGTGGATCAACCGCATGATCGGCGACGAGCAACTGCCCGAGGATAGCGACCGCAAGCTGGAGCCCTTGGGCCGTAAGCCGGGCGGCACCTTGAACGCCTGGCCCGCGTGGCTTCTGGAAGGCAAGCCCAGCCCGACCGGTCGCTTCACTTTCACCTCTTGGCGGCTGTGGAAGAAGAACGACGCGCTGGTGGAATCCGGACTGCTCGGCCCGGTGACATTACTAACTGCCGTGAAAGAATGATATGAAACGAACACTTTTCATCATGCTGTCCGCGCTTGCGCTGACCGTTCAAAGCCAAGCCGCTGAACCGCGTCCTATGGCGTTGAACAGAGACGTCGTCCGGGCCAGAGAACTGGAACAGCGGATCGTTGGAGCGCCATCGGACGCGGTCGTGCTGGCGGCTTTGCGCGACGGCTGGACGAATCCGCCGGCGAGCTATCGGCCGCACACGCGCTGGTGGTGGCCGGGCAATGCGGTGACGAAGGAGGGGATCGCCTGGCAGTTGGAGCAGATGAAGGAGCAGGGCTTCGGCGGCGTGGAGATCATGAGCTTCCTCAAGATTTACGCGAAGGGGAATATCGAGTTCGGGTCGCCGGAGTTTTTCGACATGGTGCATTACACCGTGACCAAGGCGCAGGCACTGGGCATGGAAGTGACGCCGCCGCTCGGCCCGGGCTGGAATCACGGTCATGCGTGGGTGCCGGAAACCAATCGTTGTCAGGTGCTGACGATTTCCGAGCAGGTGTTCCAAGGCGGCAAGCCGGCGGATTGCGTGCTGAAGTTGCCGGACGAACTGCCGTTCATGAAGAAACAGAGGATGAAGTTAGAAGCCGTGGTGACGGTGAAGCTCGACGCCAAGGGCGCGCCGGATTGCCGCCAGCGGCGGGACTTGAGCGCGCAGTTCACGGGGGCCAAGGGGTTTTCCGTCCGGCCCAAAGTCCAGGCCAGCCTCAAGCTGCCGGAGGGCGCGTGGAAGGTCTTGAGCTTCTGGACAATTTATGTTGGCTCCAAGTGCGCCGCGGAAGATTATGACCCGCCGTCCGCCGTGGTGGATCACCTCAACAAGCAGGCGGTGCGGCAATACGTGGAGTACATGGGCGGTCGTTATCGCGCGCTCTTCGGCGAACACTTCGGCCAGACCGTGGATTCCTTCTTTGGCGATAGTTACGAATTGCAGCAGGAGGATTTTCTGTGGAGCGACGGTTTGTTCGAGCGCTTCCAAAAAGAAAAAGGCTACGACATCCGCCCCTATCTACCCATGCTGCGCTATGGCGGCGCGCCGGCCACGCCGTATGTGCGCTACGACTTCGGGCATTTCCTGCACCTCATCGGCATGGAGGCTGCCGCCGGCGTGCTGGCGGATTATTGCGACGAGGTCGGCGTGCAGATGCGGCAGCAGCCGCACTACCGCTTCACCACCGAGCTGATCGAGGCGTCCGGCCGTTTCCAGCGCCCGGAAACGGAGAACACCAAGCGCAGCTTCGACCCGATGTTCTGGCACAAGCTGACGACCAGCGGCGCACAGCTCTATGCCTCCAAGGACAAGCGCTGGGTGTCCTGCGAGGCGTTCACGTTCATCAACACGAAATACCGCACCACCATGGAGCAGATCAAACGCGGGACGGACCTGTTCCTGCGCGACGGCATCACGCAGTTCTATAACCACGGCTATTTCTACACGCCGGAAAAGGAACTGGCCCCCGCGCGCGACCTCATCTGGATGAACCGCATCAGCCACGTGAACACGTGGTGGCCGTGGTATCGCGGGCTGGCCGATTATCAGGCGCGGGCCGCGTTCATCAGCCGGCAGGGCCGGGCGCAGGCGGAGGTGCTCGTGTATTCGCCGATGCCGACCGTGTGGTCGGAGCGCGCGGAGTTTCCGTGTCACCACGTGCGGGATGTTCCGTTCGGCAAGCTGCCGAAAATTCTCGTGGCCAGCGGCTACGACTTTGATTGCGTGAACGACGACCTGCTCCAGCATCATGCCGAAGTCCGCGACGGCAAGCTGGTGATCAACGGCTACGCCTATGCCGTGCTGGTGCTGCCGCGCGCCCTTTATCTGGCGACGGAAACGCTGGCCGTCGTCGAACGCTTCGTTCGTGGCGGCGGGACGGTGTTTGCGTTGAACACCCTGCCGCGCAAGGCTACCGGCATGTTTGAGCACGACGAGCGCGAGCGGCAACTCGCCGGGATGGTGCAGGCGCTGTTCGAGACCACGGGCGGCGCGAAAAAAGTTGGCGCGGGCTTGACATATTTTCTGCCGGACTGCAACGGGTTTGATTATCTGACCCGCTGGTCGCCGGGCTCGGTGGAGTGGTCCGCCACCGAGCCGCTGACGCCGGCCTACACCAAATTCATCGCCGCGCTGCGCGAGCGACTCGCTCCGGATTTCGAGATCGTTGGCCAGCCCTTGAGCGATGGCCTGACCTTCCGCCACACGCGCATCGGCGCGGTGGACACGTGGTTCATCTGCAACCTCCAACCCAACGCGGCGCGCACGGAAATCATCCTGAACACCAAGGAGCGTTGCCCGCAAACCTGGAATCCGATGACCGGCCAGATCCATGCCGTGACGAAGTCGCGCGCGACGGACGATGGCCGCCTCGCGCTCGCCGTGGACTTGCAGCCGTGGGCATCCACCTTCGTGCTCGTGACCGCGCAACCGGATGAAGCCTTGCGAACCGCGCGCGAACTGCGCCCCGACCAGGCGTATCCGGTGGCCGGAACGTGGACGGTGGAATTCAGCGGTTTTGGCGGCGTGCAGCAACGGATGGAACTGCCGAAGCTCGCGGACTGGACCACGCTGCCGGGTCTGAAGGATTTTTCCGGCACCGCGCATTACACCCTCGAAGTCGAGCTGCCTGCCGGCGTCACCGACAAAACCAAGTCCGTGTGCCTGGACATGGGCGCGGTGCACGAGGTCGCGCACGTACGGATCAACGGCACGGATGCCGGTAAAGTCTGGATGCAGCCCTATCAAGTGGATGTCACCGGTCTGCTCCAACCCGGCAAAAATAAAATCCAGATCACCGTGGTGAATCTGCTGTGGAACTATGCCGCCGGCCTGAAGCAGCCCAATCCGATTCCGCAGGAATTACAGGAACACTATGGCACGACGTGGAAGCAGGCTTACAACGGCTGGGGCTCGTTGCAGGCGGCCAAGAAGCATAACCAGAACGACCGCTTGCCCTCCGGCCTGCTCGGGCCGGTGACGTTGCAAACGATAACGAGAATTTCCGCCGCGCCTCAATGAAAGAGTCGACAACATGAAAATCATGCCCACACTTCGCGTCCTCGTTCGCGCTGTCCGTTGTTCAAACCGGGCTAACCTGCTGATGGCGCTGGCGCTCGCTTTTCCAAGCCTTGGAACGGTGCGCGCCGCTGATTTCCAAGCCTTGGAAAAAACGAACAGTGTGCCGACCAGCCCGCAGCTTCGCGCGCAGGCGCTGCGGGAAACGACGAATCCGGCCACGCAGAGTTTTCTGTTCATCGGGAACAGCTTCACCTTTCGGCACGAACTGAAGGACGTCTTCAAAGCGCTCGCCACGGAAGGCAATCCGGGAACGAAATTCATCACCGAGCGGATCACCTATGGCGGCCGCGACATGTTCCGCCATTTTGAATTGTTCCGCAGCCAGGATCTGCTGCGCCTCCAGACGCTTCCCGACGACGACCTCAAGCGTTCCCTCGGCGAAATGGCAGCGCTTGCCAAGTCTCCCGCGCCGGCGTTTTACACCGAGTATTGGAAGAACATTGATGCGTCCGCCGTGCGGCCGTGGGAGGAATATGAG
The DNA here is from genome assembly GCA_903912445.1 of uncultured Lentisphaerota bacterium. Classification (GTDB taxonomy): domain Bacteria; phylum Verrucomicrobiota; class Kiritimatiellia; order CAIQIC01; family CAIQIC01; genus DP16D-bin41. The sequence goes on along the minus strand of CAIWHP010000273.1, from coordinate 1,174 downwards.
GCGACCAACGCCGCGCCCCAGCGTGCTCGCGGGAAGAAATTGGCGCGGAAACCATCGCAATGGATGGGCGACCGGCAGACGCTCGCGGCGGCGATCGCAAATCACGAAAAATGGATGGCGAACCGGAAGGATTTTCCCGCCGCGTGGAACTATGTTGTGCTCCAAAGCTGGCAGGACGTGAGCACCAATCCCGCCACCGGCTACCTGAAATACGCGGCCAAATTCATCGAGGCGGCCCAGCAGCAGAACACTAAGCCCATCCTCTACATCACCGCGCCCTATTCGCAGAACATGGCGCCGGTGACGGAGCCGATTGAAAAGGAACGCGCGCTGATGGAAGTCCGACTCGTCGCCGCGCTCGCGAAGCAGACCGGCGCGCTCGTCGTGCCCGTGCCGCTGGCGGTGTATCGCCTGCAAAAAACCGGCACCGCGTTGACCTTCCGCTACAAGAACGACGGCCACCCGAATCAGTGTGGCGCCTATCTGACCGCGTGTTTGTTCTACGCGGCGGTCTTCGGCAAAAGTCCCGAAGGGCTTGCGCTCTCCGAGGTGGTGGAAACGAAAATCGTGGACCGCAGCAAGCCCAACAGCGACCCGGATGGCAATCCCATCAAACGCGTGTTCACCGACGCCGAGCGCCAGCTCATGCAGCGCACGGCCTGGGAAACCATCGAGGCGTTCCGTAAGGGAGAATTTTGATCGAGAATCTGTTCGCGGCCAGCCAACTCATCCCATGAAAAAATATCTCATCTTCACGGTCATCCTTACCGCCATGTGCGGCACGGCCTGCGCTGCCGCAATCGGCCCGATGGTCACCGTTGAACCCAAGCTCCGCGCCCGCGCGGTACGGGAGAGCGCGGTGCCGGTGCGGCCCGGCGTGCCGGGCGCCCAACCGTTCTGGAACGAGAAGGCGGTGCAGTTCCTCTATGCGCCGGCGTTCGACTTCAAGGAAGTGCCCGGCGCGACGAAGTATCGCTTCGTCATCACGCCGGAGAAGGGCAAGCAGCTTTCCTTCGAGACTGAAAAGCCTTTCGCCTCACTCGCGCCGGTCTGGCACAAGCTGAACGCGGGCGAGGCGAAACTGGACGTGACGGCACTCGACGCACAGGGTGGGGTGGTTGGTCAGCCGCAGACGCGCGCGTTCCATCGCGCGGCGGTGATCGCCAGGGAATAT
>CAIWHP010000272.1 GCA_903912445.1 uncultured Lentisphaerota bacterium | reverse complement strand
CGGCGGATTGGCCAGCACCAGGTCGTACTCGCCGTGCTTGCCGGCGAGCGCATCCTTGGTGACCACGGGCAGGTTGGCTTCGTCGGACTCGCTGCCGATGCCGTGGAGCAGCAGGTTCATCGCGCAGAGCCGCGTGACGCTGTCCACCAGCTCGACGCCAAAAAGCGTGCCGTTCTTGAGCCGCTTCTTCTGCGACTTGTCCAGCCCGGGCAGCCGCGCGAGGTAGTCATGCGCGGCGAGCAGGAAGCCGCCCGTGCCGCAGGCCGGGTCGCAGATTGTCTGGCCCGGCTGCGGGGCTACCGCGTCCACCATGGCCGCGATCAGCGCGCGCGGCGTGAAGTACTGGCCCGCGCCGCCCTTCACGTCCTCGGCGTTCTTCTGCAGCAGCCCCTCGTAGGCGTCGCCCTTCACATCGGCGGAGAGGCTCGACCACTGCTCCTTGTCAATCAGCTCCACGATCAGCCGGCGGAGCTTGGCCGGGTCCTGGATCTTGTTCTGCGCCTTGCGGAAGATCAGCCCCAGCATGCCGGACTTCTTGCCCAGCGATTCCAACACGTGGCGGTAGTGCGTCTCCAGCTCGTCGCCGTCCCGGGCCAGCAGACTCGGCCAGTCATAGCCCTTGGGCACGGCGGACGGCTTGTTGAACGGCGGCTGGCGCTGCTCCTCGGCCATCTTGAGGAACAGCAGGAACGTCAGCTGCTCGACGTAATCGCCGTACGACAACCCATCGTCGCGCAGGATGTTGCAGTAGTTCCAGAGCTTTTGAATCAGCTGTTGGCTGTGATTTGTGGTCATGTTTCAGTCAAATTTGTCTTGTTTCAGGCCGGGCACGCGGTAAATTTACGCCAGCAGGTGTAGCCATGACAATCATTAAGAACAATGTTACAGCGCAGAACGTGAAACAGGAAGTCCGCCAGCTGCGGGAAGCGGCGCGCAAGGTTTCTGCTACCAAAGAGTCGGCGCTGCAATTTCTGGTGTCCACGGGCATGTACACTGCGCAGGGGCAACTCAAACCCCAGTTCCGCTGATGGTCTCGCGCTCCTTGGTTCTTGCCTATCACGGCTGCGACCTGTCTGTCGCGCGCAGGGTGGCCTCCGGGAAAGACCAACTCCGTTACAGCAAAAACGATTATGACTGGCTGGGGAGCGGCCTCTACTTCTGGGAGGACAGTCAGGCCCGCGCTTTGCAGTGGGCGCAACATGAAGCTGCTCGCGGAAGCGGCAAGGTCAAGAAGCCCGCGGTCTTGGGTGCCGTCATTGACTTGGGCAACTGCCTGAACCTGATTGATGTCGAGGATCTCGCTCTGGTCACGGCCGCCCACGAGGAATACCAGAAGATCTGTCAGGAATTTGCGGTGCTGCCCGCGCAGAATAAAGGCTCCGATTTACGGGCGCGCTATCTCGACAAGGCGGTCTTTGAAACGCTCCATAAGTTGCGGGAGCAAACGCAAAAACAACCGTTCGAAACGGTGCGTGCTTTTTTTGTCGAAGGCAAGCCGTTGTACGCAGGTGCCGGGTTGCGGGACTTGGATCACATTCAAATCTGTGTCCGTGATCCCAAGAAAATCGTCGGCTATTTCCTGCCGCGCTAAGATAGACACGTATTGCCGTGCTCGGTGTCCTTTCAGCCTGCCCCCGCCTTCTCGACCGTCATGACATCTTCAACGACAAAACGTGTGATCCTCTCGGCTTCAACTTTCGACAACGTCGCGAGTTTCGCCTGAAGCTCGGCTAAGATGACGGCGTAAGCTTTTGCCGCCACCCGAAGTTTTTCCTTCGCATCGGAATGCACCTCCAGCGCTTTCACGTGCGCGACGGCTTTATCCAGTAATTTCGTGGCCTCCTTGCTCCCTTTGCCCCGCGCAAGAGGAATACGCGCTGCCAGCCCCGCCAGGAAATCCTCCACCGGCGCAACCTCGCGCGCCGAGTTGTGCCCCCACATTGTGCCACCGCCAGCCTGAATGGATTCGATGTCCCACACCGTGCAGCGACATCTCAAGAGCAGCACCCGCCACTCATCGAGTTGGCCCACCAGTTGGACATCGCGCTGCCCCAGCGCATATTCCGTCTTGATGCGCATGGCTGTGGCATAGAGGTTCGCTGCCTCATCCTGGCCGCGGTCGCTCTCGCCCCAGTCAATTACATTGGTCAACTTCCCCGGCCCCAGCCGGATAACCAGCCCCATCGGAAGCGGCTTGCTGACCACTTCCGCGTCCGCGGCGTTCGCCCACCCAGCTGGGCCAGCGGCTGGAACCAGTGTCAACATACCCAATACTATTCCTGAAAATTTCATGACTCCACAACCAGCGCACCATAACGATGGCGGAGTATTACCCAGACCGAATAGGTGGTGCAAGCCGCGTTCTCTGAGGAATGGCGGTAGTTGCCCTTTGATGAGGCGGTTTAGGGTGGTTGAAGCGGTTCCAACGGCAGTCCGCCGGATTTGTCTTGCACGCGGTATGGGCGTTCCCTAATTTCCGGCTATGAATTTGTGCGTGTGGCGCTGCACGCGCGGATAGCACGGCAAGTTCAGCCGATCATTTCGGAAGGGTGGCAGAGTGGTTTATTGCACCGGTCTTGAAAACCGGAGAAGGCGCAAGCCTTCCGGGGGTTCGAATCCCTCCCCTTCCGCCAATTTCCGCTGATCGTCCTCGTCCTCGCAGGCGTTCGCATCGGGTGTCACCAGCGGCATTCCTGCGCCAGTTAACGTCCTCTCATGTGAGCGGTATTTTCCAGCCTCTCGACGGGAAGGAACGGGTACGCGAGACTTGAAACTACCTGCTTCGAAGGTTGGTAGACTCATCGGTGCGAGGACGAGGACGACGACGAGGACGATGGAACAGGGGGCGCAATTTCGACGTGCTCTGTGCTGACGACCAGGCCGTGCTCGTCGACGATGTTGAAGTAGTGCACGGTCGTGCCGGCGGGGATCTCGGCGGAAAACTTGTGCTGGGCGGCGTCGAGCGTGGCCGGGATGGTTTCCCATTTGCGCTGCTTCCACACGCCGCTGTCCTTGGTGTAGTTCAATTCGGCTTTGACGATCGGGGCCGGGGACGCGTAGGTCGCCCAGTCGCGGCCCTGCGCGGTGATGCGCGCGAGCGCCGGGCCGCCCTTGAGGATGTGGTCGGCGAACGCGCGGATCTCTTCCGGGTTCTCGCCCGGGGCACCGTGGCCGTGTGGCATGCGGACGCGCGTGCAGAGCGTGCGCGGGCCGGTCGGCAGGCGGTAGGACTTCTGCAGCGAGTCCATCGGGTAGGCGAAGTCGTTGCTGCCATCCACCCAGAGGAACGGCATCTTGGCGCGCGGCAGATAGCGCGAGGGATCCCAGCGGCGCAGCCAGGTGGAGGCCTTCTCAGCACCCATCTTCTGGAACTCCGGCAGCCACGTCGAATTGTCGCCCAGGAAACCGCAGCCGTAGACCGGCGCCGCGAGCTTGTAGCGGTCATCCACGCCGGCCGCGATGCAGGTGAGGTAACCGCCCCACGAGATGCCGGTGATGCCGATGCGCGTGGTATCCACCTCCGGCTGCGCGCGCAGCAGCGAGTGCGCGAGCACGACAGCGGCGACCGCGTGGAACGACCACTGGTCCTGTTCCGCGGCATCGACCTGCGTAAAACCGCCCCAGCCGGCCGGTCCGCCCTGGGCATGGCGTTGCCACTTGCCGTAGGAGCCGCGCGGCACGCAGCCGCAGGTGTCCATCGCGATGGCCGCATAGCCGCGGCGGTTCCAGAGCTCGACCCATTTGACGAACGCCGTGCCGCCGCCGCCGTGGACGAGCACCATCGCGGGGACTTTCTCGCCGGGCTTGTGCTCCGGCATGCCGATGTAGGCGAACACACGCGTCGGCTGGCCGGTGTGGGGCAAGCCTTCGAAGAACACCGCGCGCAGGTTGTTGGTCGCAAAGCCTTCCGCCGGCTGGGCGCGCGGCGCCTGCCACAGGCGCGGCAGATCCCAAGGAATTTGATCTGCACCGAATGCCGCCGAACTCAGCATTAACATGGTGGTCAAGATGGACGGAATGGACTTCATGGATGGCTTCCCAAAGATATTGTGGTGTGCTGGATGGCCTACTTCTTCATTGTCTTCGGCTTGGGCGCTGCGGCCATGTCCGCCTTGCGGATTGTGACCGGGGGTGTCGCGGCTGTGCCGCCGCTGAATGCATTGTAGATTTTCTGGATAGCATCGGCAGGCGGCATGGCGCCATCGGCGATCACAAAGCGATAGCGCAGGGTCAGCGTTTCGCCGGCCTTGACCGGCGCCTTCGTGAACGCGCCGAAGCGGCCGTAGTCGCGGTAGGCCGACCAGCGTGTGCCTTTCGGATTATCTGGATGGCTCATGATCACGGCGCTGTGCTGCTGCCCGGCGAGCGTATAGGTTTCGCCGGCCCACGGATAGTCGAGGTCCTTTTTCGGATCGGCCTGCTCCTTCGGGAACACATAGACCGTCTGCTTGCCATCCACCTCGGCCGCGGGCCGGTACTGGCAGCCGGCGTGCTCGGGGTCGCCATCGAGCACCAGGTCGCCCGCGACAGCCTTGAGCTTCGTGGTGAAGTCCACGATCAGCCGTGCAGGCGCCGCCGCCGGCCGGAACGCCATCGTCCGCTCCTCCGCGAGCAAAACCTGGCCCGGCTCGCCGAGCCAGTCCACTTTCGAGGTGAAGGCCGCGTGCTCCGCGTCGGCCTCCTGCGCGAGGAACTGGCGATGAATCTGTTCGCCGCCCTTCATGTGCCAGCGGTCATAGCTCTTGCCGTTGCAGCTGATCTTGTTCCAGCCGATGAAGATGCCGCGGTGATGCGTGAAGGTGCCGCCCGGTCCCTTCGTGATCGGCGCCTTGCCCGCGGCGTCGAAGATGTGGAGGTAGGGCTTGTAGGTCTCGAGTTTTCGTTGGGACGTGCTGACATCATAGGCATCCATGTAGCGCGCCACGACCTTGCCGCCGAGCAGCACATCGAGATGCTGGCCGGCCGTATCGGCCAGGCTGAACTTGTCCGCCTCGGCCGCCTCGGCCGCCGCGGCCGCGCCGCCCCACGCCAGCGCCGTCAGCAGCGCCGCGCGCCGTACCATCGCCATCGCACACAGGTTTGATTTCATACGGGCATTCTCCCGACGCGGTGCGGCCCGTCAAGGCTTTTCCCGGGATTGGAAAAGAGAAAGGCGATTTTTCCAGACCTTGGAAGAAATAGCGGCACCTGTTCCAAACGTGAAACAAGCACATCGGTTCAGGGTGTGGCGAAAGCCGCCGCTTACTTGCGGCGTGAGCGGGAACGGCTGGCTGCCATCACTGCGCGGAGAGCTTGCCTTGGCCTTGGTCGACCACGGCAGTTTCGCCCGTTTTGCTCACGGACTTGACCTTGAAGGCGAAGGCGCCACCGGGTTGCAGGACGAAGAAGCCGACGTGCTGGGCGCCGCCATGGAAGACCGCCGAGGCCGGGCCGGGGGCGTCAGGCGCTTCCGCCTTGATCGGCGAGGCGCCGCCGGGACCGATGACGAACTCCTGCACCCCCTTGGCTTCCGCAACCTTGGCGCCCTCGGCATCGAGCGGGGGGAAGCGTTCGTAGACGTGGTTGTGGCCGCAGAAGACCAGCGCCGGCCCGTGCGCCTCAAGGGCCTGCCACACCGATTTCATCTGCGGATCGCCCAGATGCTTGGCGCGCGAGAAGTAGGGGTAGTGCCAGTAGGCGATCACGGGCGTCTTCGGGTGCGCGGCGAGGTCGGCCTTGAGCCACGCGAGCTGCTTGGGGCCGTTGACCTTCGTGTCGTGGAACGAGACGCTGTCGAGGCTGATGATGTGCCAGCCGCCGAGCTCGAAGCTGTAGTACAGCTCCGGGGCATGCGCGGCGCGGCCCCAGAAGGCGGTGTAGCCGCTGAACGGCGGCGTGGACAGTTTGTCGTGGTTGCCGGGGGCAGGGCGGATCAGGGCCATGAAGCGGTCGTAGGTGCCCTTATGGACCTCCTTGTACTTTTCGAGCGGCGAGGTCTTGCCGTTGCAGGTGTCGCCCACGAGCAGCACCGCATCGAGGGGCTTCTGCGCGAGGATGACATCGGAGACCACCTTGGCCTCGGGGGTATAGATGTCGCCCGTGACGGCGATGGTCACGCCCTCGGCCGCGGCCGCCACCCAAGCCAGGGCCAGCAGCAGCGCGCCCAGGCACGTGCGTTGCGCCAGTGTAGGCAGCCCAACCCGGCAGGACAGCAGGCGTTTCATAGGTTATTCCTCAGCGCCGGCCGTGTGTGCCGGCTTTTGCTTGATGATGGCACCGCGGCGCGGTCAGGCGCCGGCGGAGATGCTGGCCGGCGCGGCGACGACGGCCTTCTGGCGCTCTTCGAAGACGCCCATGACGCGGAACTTGTTGTAACGCTGCGCGAGCAGATGTTCGGGGGTGTAGGTCAGCAGGTCGCGCAGATTTTTCAGGATGGCTTGCTTCAGGTTCGCGGCCATGAGCTTCGGGTCGGCATGGGCGCCGCCGGTAGGCTCCATGATGATCTCGTCCGCGAGCCTCATGGCGATCAGATCCTTGGACGTGATCTTGAGCGCGGCCGCGGCGCGGTCGGCGTAGGCGCGGTTCTTCCACAGGATCGCGGCGCAGCCTTCGGGCGAGATGACGGAGTAGTAGGCGTGCTGCAGGATCAGGACGCGGTCGCCGATGCCGATGCCGAGGGCGCCGCCGCTGCCGCCTTCGCCGATGATGGCGACCACCATGGGGACGGAAAAGGTGAACATCTCGCGCAGGTTGAGCGCGATGGCCTCGGCGATGTGGCGCTCTTCCGATTCGATGCCGGGGTAGGCGCCTGGCGTGTCAATCAAGGTGACGATCGGGAGGCGGAACTTGGCGGCGAGCTTCATCAGGCGCAGGGCCTTGCGGTAGCCCTCGGGGTAGGCGCAGCCGAAGTTGCACTCGAGGTTGCTCTTGGTGTCGCGGCCCTTCTGGGTGCCGATGATGAGGACGCGCTGGCCGTCCAGCTTGGCCAGGCCGCCGAAGATGGCGCGGTCGTCGCGGTGGATGCGGTCGCCGTGGAGTTCCACGAAGTCCGTGGCCATTTCGCGGATGTAATCGATGGCGTAGGGGCGGAGCGGGTGGCGGGCCACCTGGACGGTCTGCCAGGGGGTCAGGCTCGCATAGATGCTCTTGCGGGTCTCCGCGATCTTCTCCTCCATGCGGGAGATCTCCGTCGCCACGTCCACGTTCTGCTTGTTGGTCAGGTGGCGCAGTTCCTCGAGCTTGCGTTCGAGTTCGGCGATCGGCTTTTCAAAGGGTAATGCGTAGGATGCCACGTGGGTTCTCCCGGTGAGCGGTTATTCCGTGATGGTGACCGGCGTGCCCTCGGGCAGCAGCACATACAGCTCCGCGACCTGGTCGTTGAGCAGCCGGATGCAGCCCTGGCTGGATTGTTTGCCGATGGTGTTCGTCTCCCACGTGCCATGGATGCCATAGTGCGGGATGTCGAGCGAGATCCAGTGGGTGCCGAGCACGTTGTTCGTGTCGCCGAAGGGGATGGGCGCGCCGCCGGCGCGGTACCACGTGGGGTGCTCCAGGCGGCTGACGACGTGGAAGGTCCCGGTCGGCGTCATGCTGTACTGGCCGGTGCCGACCAGGTAGCGCTTGAAGAACTTGTCGTTCATGGTCACCAGCAGGTCGTTGCTGTTCTTGTTGACGGTGACGGCCCACTTGACGCCGAGGAGGCGGAAGCGGTCGCCGACGCGGATGACGTCGCCGGTGAAATTATTGCTCTTGCGGATCATTTCCTTGGTCGTCGTGAATTTCTTGGCAAGGCCGCCGAGCGTGTCGCCGTTCTGCACGGTGTAGTCGGTCTTCTCCGGCATCGGGCGCCTGGAAAAGGCGAGGGTGATGTGGATGTCGCCGAGCAGGGCCTCGGCCTCGGCGCGGAGGGCGCCCGTCTTATGCTTTTCGAGCAGTTCCAGACAGAGGTCGCGGGCCTGCAGGCAGCGGTCGTTCTTGCAGAGCTCGCGCGCTTCGGCCAGCTGCTTGGCGGCATCGGCGACCGGCGGCGGCGCGGTGGGCGCTGGCGGGGTGACGACCGGCACGACCGGGGCGGGCTCGGGCATCG
>CAIWHP010000271.1 GCA_903912445.1 uncultured Lentisphaerota bacterium | reverse complement strand
CGGCTGAACTCGCCGGCCCATTTTTCGTAGCTGCCATTCGGCCGGCTGGGCCCGCCCTCCGACCCGCGGAAAAAGAAGACACGCGGATAGTCAGGCCCCAGGATGGTCAGCGCGTCGAGCTTGCGCGGCTGCACCGCGGGCTGCGCGGCAAAGTTTTCAAAGCCTTGGAAAAGGACGAGGGCCAAAGTTCCAAGCATTGGAAAAAGTCGCGTATGGGTTGGTCGTGTGTGGTGCTTCATGTCTAGCTTTCGGTATTTCGCTGCCGTTGCGGAGCCAGGGCGCAGATCATGCGTTGCGTTTCTTCTTTAGCTTTTCCTTGCGCACAGCTTTGTCCTTCGGCGTCGAGGGCGCGGCGAGCTGCGCGTTCCACTGGTCCCACAGGAGCTTGAGCTCTTTCACCTTGTCGGGCTGGCTGGCCGCGAGGTCATTTTTCTCGCCGAGATCGGTGGCAAGGTTGAACAGCTCGGGCGCGTGGCCCGGCTCGCCGACGACGAGCTTCATATCGCCGTTGCGGATCGCCCACATGCCGTCGATGCGCCAGCAGAGCGTCTCGTGCGGCCGGCCTTGCTTCGCGCCGGTCAGGAACGGGAGCAGATCCACGCCGTCGAGTTTCCAGGCCGGGTCCACCGTGCCACCGCCGAGGTTCACGCACGTCGGCATCACGTCCAGCGTGCTCACGGGCAGGTCGCTGACCTGGCCGGTGGGCAGCTTGCCCTTCCACTGCACCATCCACGGCAGGCGGAAGCCGCCCTCCCAGCAGGTATGCTTGCTGCCGCGCAAGACGCCGTTGCCGCTGCGCCCGCCCGGCGCGCCGTTATCGCTGACGAAGAAGATGAGCGTATTCTCTTCCAGCTTCAGCTCGCGCAGTTTCGCCAGCACCACGCCGACGGCGTCATCGAGCGCCGAGAGCATGCCGTCGAAGTTGCGGCGCTTCGGGTCGCTGATGTGCTTGAAGCGTTGCAGGTATTTATCCGTCGCCTCGTGCGGCGAGTGGACGGCGTTGAACGGCATGTAGAGGAACCACGGGGCATCCTTGTGCTTCTCGATCCAGTCGGCGGCGCGCGCGGCAAAGGCGTCGGTCGTGTAGAAATCTTTCGGGGCCTGCTGCGGCTCGGCGGAGACGCGCGAATCGATGAAACCCTTCGGCGTAAAATAGGAACCGGGGTTGCCGAACACGCCAAAGTATTCGTCGAAGCCGCGCTTCATCGGGAGCTGGTCGGGCTCCTTGCCGAGATGCCATTTACCAATGATGCCGGTCGCGTAGCCAAGTGCCTTCATCCGCTGGCCCAGCGTCGCCTCCGTCATGGGCAGGCAACCGCCGGGTGCCATGTTGTTGTTCTCATGGCCATAACGTTGCTGATAGCGGCCGGTCATCAACCCCGCGCGCGACGGCGAACAGAGCGGCGCCGCCACGTAGCCGCTGGTGAACCGGATGCCGTTTGCGGCAATCGAATCGATGTTCGGCGTCGGCACTTCCTTGAAACCGTAACAGCCCAACTCGCCGTAGCCGAGATCGTCGGCGAAGAGAAAAAGGATATTCGGTTTGTCCGCCGGCTTCGGCGCATCGGCGGCCTGCGCGGCCGTCAGCGGCAACACAAGTACGGCCAACATCGCGAACAGGTTCTTCATGGTTGCTCCCTTGGTTCAATTCTCCATCAGTCCCACCCCTTGGATAACGTTGCGGCTGGCCATTCCAGTGTTTGGAATTTTTAGGGCGCAGCCGGCAGCAAGGGTGACGAGGTTGTGCGGGCCAGCCAGTGCCTGGTGTTTTGATTCACAGCCTGGGCCGGGTGCGACCGTCGGCACGGGCCTTGTCGAGGTCAGCCGCCAGTTGTTTCACGATGTCCGGCTTCCCTTGGGCAATGTTGTTGGTTTCGCCCGGATCGGCAGCGAGATCAAAGAGCTGGTGAACTTTGCCGGCCCGTTTGTTCCCGGCCTCAATCAGCTTCCACGAACCGGAGCGGACGGCCATGACGTTATCAGCCGTGTCGCCTTGGATAAAGGTGACTTTGCGGAGTGGCGTTGTGGGTGGTTTGCCCAGCAGGACGGGCAGGATGCTGAAGGAATCCTCGCCAGCGTCGTCCGGGAGTTTGACCGCAAGAATATCGGCGGCGGTGGCGAGCAGGTCGGTCAGGCAGATCGTGTGGGCGGAGGCAGCGGCGGGCGCAATCCGGCCGGGCCAGCGGGCGATGAACGGCACCCGATGGCCGCCCTCGTAGGGAGAACCTTTGCCGTCGTGCCACGGACCGTTGGTGATATGCCCCATGGCGCGGGCCGTCTCCTTCGCGGTCTTGAATTTTTCGCGGACACCGCCGGCCTCGCTCGCGAGATTGAGCTTGGTGTCTTGCGTACCTTTGAAGTCCTTGGGCGTGCCGCCGTTGTCGCTGGTGAAAATGATCAGCGTCTTGTCTGTGAGCTTCAGTTCGTCGAGCGTGCTGAGTATCGTACCCACGTGGGCATCCAACTCCTGGACATAATCCCCAAGCAACCCGGCCTGGCTGGTGCCGCGAAACTCCGCCGCCGGGGTGATGTGCGTGTGCGGTACGCAGGGAGTGAAGTACAGAAAGAAGGGACGTGCCGCATTGTCACGGATGAAACCGACGGCCTTGGTGGTGAGGGTGGCGCCCACTTGGTCATCCACGCGCGGCTGCGCGAGGCCTTCAGGGAAATCTTTGCCCTTCACGATTCGAAACGCTTCGCCCGGTTTGCGTCCGACGATATCGTGATTCTCGATGAAGCAGCGGGTGGAGTCATTGTGGTTTTGCGGCACGCCGAAATGGTAATCAAACCCCACCTCCAGCGGTCCCGTGATGGGCGGCGTGTTCCAGTCCTTGCTGTAGCCGAGGTGCCATTTGCCGATGGCGGCCGAATGGTAACCTTGGGCCTTGAGGAGCGAGGCCATGGTCATGCGGCCGGGTTCGAGGCTGTAGTCATTGCCTTTGCGGTGGAGACGCCACGGGGAGCGTCCCGTCATCAGGCCGTAACGCGATGGCGAACAGACCGAGGCGGCCGTGTGCGCATCGGTGAACCGCATGCCTTCGCGCGCCAGCCGGTCGATGTTCGGCGTCTTGATCTTGGTGGCGCCGAAGCAGCCGACATCGCCGTAGCCGAGGTCATCGGCGAGGATGATGACGATGTTGGGCTTCGTCACATCGGCGGCGTGGAGCGCGGCCGGCGGGGCGAGCAGCAAGGTGGTGAGCATGAGTGCCAGTTTGTTCTTCATTTGGTTTCCTCCGTTTTGCTGATGGTGACATAAAAAGCACTGCACAGCGGTTTTCCGTCCAAGTCGAGCAAGGTGGCTTCGATGTCGGTGGGACCGGGATCCACTTTGGCAGTGAAGATGGAAGCTTTGTCTTTGTTGTCCACAGCGGTCTCTTGGACGTTTGCGCCGATCTTGAGACGGACGCGCGCGACGGGCAATGCTTTGGGCATGTCGCCATAGAGCAGACCGATCACAGGCTGGTCGCGGAGAAACGCATCCACAGTTTTGGGGCCGACGGGAATCCCGGCGAGAGGCGCGTCGGCTTCGCGCGGCCAACGTCGGACTTCGATCCGGTAGGTACCGGCTTCGGCAATGCGTACAGGCCAGTGGCCAAACGCAGCGGCGCCGCGGGCGACGGCTGCTTGATTCCACGGACAACTGCCCTCTGTCGTATACCAATCCTCGGCGCACAACCCGATTTCCGTCGCTTGGGCAGAACCGATGATGGGCCAGCCACGCCAACCTTCGTCGCGCGCGCTCACGCTGGTCCAGTAACGTTGGTAGGCGGCGTGCAATTCGTTGACGACTCGGGGTTGCGTGCGGGCCAGGTCACGCTGTTGACCGGGGTCGGTTGTCATGTCGTAGAGTTCTTTGTCGTTCACCAGCCGCCAACGGTCGGTCATCACCGCACAGTTTACTCCGTACCGGGGCGGCGACTGATTCGGGCCGGCTTGATTTTGCGGTGTGCCGAGTATGAGCGTGCGTTCAGGCTGGGGCGTGCGCGGGCCGGCGAGCAAGGGTTTGAGGCTGACGCCATCAAAGACGATTGGCTTCGGCAAGCGCAACGCACAGAGATCAATCAGCGTCGGCAGCCAATCAAGGTGCGCGGCGAGTCGGTCCACCGTTACCGGCTTGTCGAAGCCACCCGCTGGCCAGTGGAGGAAACAAGGGACGCGATGGCCGCCGTCGTACGGCGAACCTTTTTTGCCGCGCATGCCGGCGTTGAAGATTTTTTCGCCCGCTGCGGTGCCGTTGTCGGTGAGGAACACCAGCAGCGTGTTGTCAGCAAGCCCTTCGTCTTTCAGGAAGGCTCGCAGCCGGCCAAGGTTCTCATCAATGCGGGCGATGGTGGCGTAGAAGTCGCCGGGCACGTTCTTGCCCCGGTACGATCCCGCCCCTGGTTGCCCTGGGAGGCTGCACGGGCCGTGCGGGTTGTAAGGGGCGAGGTAGGTAAAAAATGGCCGGGTTTTGTTATCGCGGATGAACTGCATCGCGGCCTCGAAAAAAACATCCCCCTCGAAGCCGGGCCGCGGTTTGTCTTCCCAATGGCCGTTGTGGATGTAGTGGTCGTTGACGCGGTCGTTACCCCAGTAGTCAGTCGTGCAACCGGTACCGCCATCACCGTGGCCGAGCCATTCGTCGAACCCGCGGTCCATCGGCCGGTAGGGGTAACTCGTGCCGAGATGCCACTTGCCGAAGTGGCCAGTGCGGTAGCCGTTGTGGCGGAAAACATCGGCCATCGTGACTTCCTCGTCGCGAAGCATATTGCGGCCGTTGATTGTGCCCCAACCGCCCACGCGATGGCAGTACCGGCCCGTCATCAATGCCGAGCGGGTCGGGGTGCAATAGGAGTCCACGTGGAAATTTGTGAACTGCACGCCTTCGCGCGCCAACCGGTCCATGTTCGGCGTTTTCAGAATCGGATTACCGGTCAGCGACAAGTCGCCGTAGCCCTGATCATCCGTAAGGACGATGATGACGTTGGGTTTCGACACATCGGCGGCGCACTGTGCAGCCGGCGGGGCGAGCAACAGGGATATGAGCGTCAGGACTCTCATTTCATTGGCCCTCCGATTTTCCATTTCTTTTTCGGTCCTTCTTTTTTTCTCCAGGAGTGCGCGGCGCTGCCAGACTGGCCGGGCGTGCATCTTTGAACTGTTCCAGTGCGGCCTGCAATCGTCGGGAGGCCATGGCAGCCTCACCTTTCAATTCGATAATCCGCTGCGGCGATTGTTCCTCGGGGTCGGTCTGCAGGTTGAAGAACTCGCCGGTGCTGTAAAGTTTGAAGTGGTGATCGAATGCTTGCTCGACCGCGCCGCGGTTGCCGACGTGGGCCGTCTGGTTGGCACGCAAGGGAACCCAGTAGCTGTAGATCCATTCTCGCGGATTTCCTTTCTGCCCACGCATCTGGGGCAGGAAGCTGCGCCCGTCGAACACGCGTTCCTCCGGCGCGCGTACGCCAGTGGCTTCGCAGAGGGTCGGAAGAAAGTCGGTCATATCTACCAGGTCAGGGCAGACTTTGCCCGCCGCGATCCGCCCGGGCCAACTGGCGATCAGTGGCACGTGCATGCCGCGGCGGGTGGTGCTGCCTTTCTCGCCCGCCATTTCCCCGTCGCCTTCGATTTCAGAAACCGCGCCGCGCCCGGTGCCGTTGTCACCCGTGAACAGAATCAAGGAGTTGGAGATCAGGCCGAGTGTCTCCAGTTCACGGGTCAGCGCGCCAACCTGCTTGTCCATGTAAACGACCATATCGGCGAAGTGTTGCTGTCTAAGCTCGCGGGATTTGGCGGTGGACTTCCCCCAATCCACGCTGTCCGGCGTCGCCTCGTAGCCGCCGTGCGTGAGGATCATCGGATAATAAACGAAAAACGGCTTGCTGCGGTGGCGCCGGATGAAATCGAAAATGAACTCCTGACATACGTCTGGCCCGTATTTGCCTTCAAAGGTCTTCAATTCGCCGTGCATGGAGAGGCTGGGATTGGCATAGCGCTCGCCGCGTCCCATGTGCGCCCAAAGGCAATGTTCGTCAAAGCCGAAGTGCTTCGGCAAACCGGGATCATGGGAACCGAGTTGCCATTTCCCGGCAATACAGGTGGCGTAGCCGGCCCGCGAGAAGATGTGGCCGAAGGTGGTCTGCGATTTCTCCAGTTCGCCAAAACTCACGTAGTTTCGCACGTTGGACATGCCGGTCATCAACTGGGCGCGCGTGGGCGTACAATTGGGCTGGGCGTAGCAGTGTTCAAAACGCACACCCTCGCGGGCCAGGCGATCCAAGTGCGGCGTGCGATAGGACTTTCCTCCATTTGCGCCGATGCATTCGTAGCCGAGATCATCCGCGAGGATCACGATGATGTTGGGCCT
>CAIWHP010000270.1 GCA_903912445.1 uncultured Lentisphaerota bacterium | reverse complement strand
GGGATAGAGCGCGCCGGTGACGTCGCAGGCGGTGGCCATGATGTCGATCAGGTGTCCGGGCTGTGGCTCCAGCTTGCCGTTGCGCGCCGCGGGGATGCCGGCGGGCCAGTGCGCGATCAGCGGCGTACTGACGCCGCCCTCGTGAGTGAAGTGCTTGTAACGGCGCAGCGGCGTGTTGTTCAGCGTTGCCCAACTCATGCCGAGGAAGACGCGGCTATCGGGGCTGCCAAGCACGTCGCCTTCGGTGATGCCGCGCGGCCCGCCCTCGGCGTTGCCGCCGTTGTCGCTCATGAACAGAATCAGCGTGTTCTCCAGCAGCCCGCGCTCCTTCAGGCCGGCGACCATGCGGCCGACGCTCTGGTCAATGCAGTCGAGCATCGCGGCATAGACCGCCATGATGTTGTCGAAGCGATCCTGCTCCGCCGCGCTCAAGCTGTCCCACGCCGCGACATCCGCCGGGCGCGGCGCGAGCGGCCACTTGGAATCCACGATGCCGAGTTCGATCTGCTTCGCATGCCGGGCCTCGCGCAGCTTGTCCCAGCCGGCTTTATATTTGCCGCGATATTTCGCGATCACATCGGCCGGCGCCTTGAGCGGGAAGTGCGGCGCGCCGTGCGCAAAGTAGAGGAAGAACGGCTTTCCCCGCCCTGAGCCTGTCGAAGGGTGCTGCGCCTTCGCGTCGTCCACGAATTTCAGCGCCCAGTCGGTGAACATGCTCGTCGCATACCAGTCGCCCGGGCCGACTTCCGGCGAATCGCTGGGTGTCTTCTTTCCGTCGAGATAGACGAACTTCGTCTCTGGCCGGCTGCGCTCCTTCGGAAAATACATTTCGCCATACTGCGTCGTCGCCGTGCGCTGGAAGCCGCGCTCCCACGGTGGCGTGCCGTTCTGCTGGCCGAGGTGCCACTTGCCGACGATGGACGTGTGATAGCCCGCGCTGCCGAGCACTTCCGCCAGCGTCACGCAGCGGTCGTGCAGCCGCCCGTGCGTGCCCTTGGACTCCGGCTTGCACAGCCCGTCGAGAAAACCCATGCCCGCTTGATGCGGATAGAGCCCCGTCATCAGCGCCGCTCGCGAAGTGCTGCACCGCGCAGTGTTATAGAACTGCGTGAAGCGCACGCCTCCAGCGGCCAGTTTGTCGAGGTTCGGCGTGGGAATTTCCGAGCCGTAGCAGCCGAGGTCAGAGAAGCCCATGTCGTCGACGAGGATCAGCAGGATGTTCGGTCGCGCAGGCTCGGCGGCGTGCAGCCCGGCCAGCGACGCGAGCACCAGTGCGGCAAGAGCGAGCAAGCTGTGTTTCATCGTTGTTCCTTCGGCGGCTTATGGTCGCGGCATAATAGCTGGAGACCGGAAGCGCAACCACGTTATTCCTCGCGGAGCAGGAACAGCGCGTCCTTCGGCTCCAGCGTCACGCGCGCTTCCACCGGGCGGCCGTTGTTCGTCACCGGATCCTGCTGCTCGCAACCTTGCAACCGCCGGAATTTCCGGCCGGGCGCGAGCGCGGAGAGCTCGAAGGTATAGGGTTGCGTGCCGGGATTGGCGAGGACGAGTCCGTGCTCGAACGCGCGCAGCATCGCATCAGGCGCCGCATGGGCACTGAGCTTCTCGATCGTGACCGCCCCCCCACCCTCGATATTGAACGACAGGTTCACCTTGCCGGACTTGATGCCGCGAAAATAGAAGGAGGCGGAGAACGCGCGGTCGTTCACCCACGTCATGTAGGCCTTGGCCGGCGTGTCGGTCGTATCGGTGGTGCCGGGCGCGCCGATCCGCACGTCGCCCCAGAAACCTTGATCGGTGGTCGCATTGTCGCGCGGCCCGCAGTCGGCGACGAATTTCAGCCGCACGTTTTTCTTTGCCCATGCCGTGAGCGGCACGGCACAGGGCAGCCACTCATGGGCCTTCGTGGATTGCTCGAATATTTTCGTGTAGGCGCCCGGCTTGCCGGTATGGAGTTCCGCCGCCCACACCTGGAACCAGACGCCGTCGGAACGCGCCGGGCTCTTCTCGCCCATCCCCAGGCTGAACCGCAGTTCGGCAGACTCCGGCACCTCGATGTCGCGGCACCAATAGACATAGCCCTTCGCGCCTTGGAAGGGAGGATGAATCGCATAGCCCGCCAACGTCCGCGAGCCGATGGTTTCCCGCGGCCGGGATTGAACCCGCGCACCGGTCTGCGGATCCAGCAGCGTCTCGCCTTTCCCGCGCACACACATCCCCACCTCGTCCGGTTCCCGGCCCACCAGATTCAGCGCGCCGCCGGAGACTTCCACGTGCGCGAATCGCGCGACCTCGCGCGGATAACCGCAGAGCGGCTCGCCCTTGAGCGTGACGAGCACCACGAGATCGCTGCCGTGCGTCGCGATGCCGGGGATGTGGAAATTCAGTGACTTGGCCTTCGGGTTTTTGGCCGTCACCACAAAACCTTCGGCGGCCGCGCGGGCCGTCACCTCACCACGGACGCGCTCCGCCAGACCGGCGGATGGCAGGAGGTTCGGCGTCGCAGCCGCGAGATGCACCGCCGCGCCCGTCGGCCGCCCAAGCCAGCCCAGACGATTCGCACTGCCGCAGCGCAACTCGTCCCAGATGCCGATCATTTTTTTCTCGGCCGGCGGCGGAAAGGAATAGCAGAGCATCGCATCGGTGAACTGCGCGGCGGCGAAGACGAGACGATGGCGGGCCAGCGGTACCTCGGGATTCTTGTGCTCGCCGGGTTTCCCCGGAATCGGTTCGGTCCACTTGTGGTTGATGTAGTTGAACGCCGGCGGGCGGGCGTTGGCCTGCCAGAAGAGATGCCGGTTCAGCCCGCCGCTCCAGTCGTCCATTTCCCATTGGTTGAGGTTGGGCCAGCCTTCGCTCTCGATGCCGTTGAACAGCCCGAAGGCGCGCTGCGAGCGCACGCCGTCCGGCCCCAGCGCGCCATCGCCCTGGATGATGAACGCGTCGCCCATCCGCGCGCGGAGCTGGCGCGCAAACTCGATCGTGCCGATGCCGTACTGGTTCACGCCCGCGAAAACGCCATCGTCCATCACGCCATCGCCATCGGTATCGCCGTGCGTCTCGTGGAAGAACACATCGAACTCAAGGCCATCGAACGCCGCCAGTTTTCCGCCCGGCCCGAACCACGCGGCGAGATCATCCACCAGCAGGTCCGTGCAGGTGCGCCCCTGTGCGTCCTTGGGGCAGGAGCGGCTAAAGTTGTAATACCAGAGGAGGTTGTTGTTCTTGCCCCACGGCCCTTCCGCCATGTGCGCGGCGGCGCGACTCTGTCCGGCGCGGAACGCCAGCGGCTTGGTGCCGTAGCAGCCGCGCTTCACGCGGATGGTGTTGGCCTTCTGGTCCACGGCGACGAGCTGCACCTGTTCGCAGCGCGTCCAGTCGTGCTTGCCGTCCGGCGTGAGCGCGAACAGGCCGATGTCGTCGTTCGAGGTTTTGTAGCGGCCGCTGTTGACCTTGAAGTCCTGCGCGTCCTTGACGTGGATCACCGACTCGCCGGACTCGGCGGGGACATCCGCCACGATCGCGGTCGCCTCGCGATAGGTCCAGTGCCCGGCCAGATAGCGCCCGGTGTGATGGCGCGGATCGCGCGAGTTGCCATTGAAGTGCAGCAGCACAACCTGCCGCGGATGATCAGACTTGAAGCGGCTGAACCATTCCGGGTTGTGCGCCTCGCGGCCAAGGACTTCCTCGTCGAGGCACTTGCCCATGATCCCCATCAAGCGGCTGAACTCGCCGGCCCATTTTTCGTAGCTGCCATTCGGCCGGCTGGGCCCGCCCTCCGACCCGCGGAAAAAGAAGACACGCGGATAGTCAGGCCCCAGGATGGTCAGCGCGTCGAGGTTGCGCGGCTGTGCTGCGGGCTGTGCTGACGAAGCAGCCGAGCACATGGCGACCATCATGAAAACGGCGAGAGATAGGTGACGGGTCATGAGTTGCGTTTCTTCTTTTTCTTTTCCTTCCGCACGGCCTTGTCTTTCGGCGTCGAGGGTGCGGCGAGCTGCGCGTTCCACTGGTCCCACAGGAGCTTGAGCTCTTTCACCTTGTCTGGCTGGCTGGCCGCGAGGTCATTTTTCTCGCCGAGATCGGTGGCAAGGTTGAACAGCTCGGGCGCGTGGCCCG
>CAIWHP010000269.1 GCA_903912445.1 uncultured Lentisphaerota bacterium | reverse complement strand
CGGACTGCGGGTTCGCCGACCAGAGCCACTTCGCCCGCGAGTTCCGCCGCCAGATGCGCCGGACGCCGCGGGACTATCGCGAGCATTACCGCCGGCTCCCGGGCTGACGTTTGCAGACAAAAGATTGACGCTGGCAGGCTAGCCTGCTGGCCGGCCAACTGGCACTCTTCCGCCATGACTGCTGTAAATCACATCCACGCGCAACTGGAAGCAAACGCGGCGGAAGTGATTTCCAAGGCTTGGAAAATTTGCCGCGAACTTTTCCAAGCCTTGGAAACTGCTGTGGCCACGCCTCCCGCGCGCTCCTCGGCAAGGGCCATCGTGTTGCAACTCCGTCATCCCGGCGGCAAGCTGCTGCCTGCCGGCACCATGAACGGTAGTGCGTGCCAGAACTTCAACACGGAGAAGGCGACGACCATGGTGCTGCGCGAGGCAGCAACGAGGTGCGAACCATGAAAGCACGGTGGCGTTGCGGGTTGGCCTTGTTGTTGTTCCCGTTGACGATGTCAGTGGGCCTGGCTGCGCCGCAAGGCAGACAGGAGGGTGCGTCGGCGGTAGACGACCTAGCCTTGTACATCAAGCAAAGGGTGCAGGGTCGAAAAACTCTCGTCATACCGCCAGGGGTGTATTGGCTAAAGTCACCGGAGGGCGTCGCGATTCCACTGGCCAGCTTGCAAGGAAAGACCCTGATCTTCGACGACGTGAAAATCATCATGAAGGATCAGAGTTGCTGCTTACAACTGGCGTACTGCAAGGATGTCGTCATCCGCGGGCTGACGGTGGATTACGACCCGCCGCCCTTTTCACAGGGGCGCATCGTCAAGATTGATCCCGCGACGCTGGCGTGGGATGTGGCTTTGTACCCTGACTATTCTGCGGAAAATCTGTTGCCCAACTGGACGCAGGTCTTCGACGAGAAAGGCACGCTGGTGTGCCCGCACTATAGCGACTGCAAGTTGGAAGTGCTGCCCGGCCGGGTGGTGCGGGTGACGCCGGATAGCAAGGAGAGCCCCAACGCCAAACTGGGGGTGGTGGGCCATACGGTGGTCTTCACCGTGATCAGCGCTCCGCGTGGTCCCGCCGCCACCATCCATAGCGTGTCGAGTTCTAACGTGAAGTTCGAGAACGTTACCATCTACAGTGGGCACACTACGGCTTTTCATGAGGATACCTGCAAGCAACTCACCTACCAAGGCTGCCGCGTGCTCCCTTGTCCTCCTGAGAGTGATTATGTCAATCGTACGCCGCCACGCCTCCGCTCGACGTTGGGGTCTGCTTTTATCAGCAGTGATGCTTCGCAAGGGCCACGCATGATCGGATGTACCGTGGCGGATACGTTCAGCGACATGGTTTCGATCACCGGCCCTTGTATGCTGGTGGTGGGTGCAGAGCGCAAGAAATTGCGGATACTGGCTGCGGATCAGCAAGTTCGGGCGGCGAAAGGCGATGTCGTGGAGTTACTGGCCTTTGATGGTGCCAAGCCGGTAACGGCCAAGTTGTTGGAGATCAAGGAGGATGGTAACATCACGGACGAGGAGGTTGCCTATACCCGCACCCTGCCTCTAAACCCCGGGTTTTTCGCAATTCCCAAGGTGGAACGCTTCAGCCGCGCCCTGACCTTCAAACTGGATCGCGAGGTGAAACTGGCGCGAGGGAGCTTGGTGCTCTCCACCGCCCACGCCGGGAATGGTTTTCTCATCGAGAACTGCAAGTTTGGACCGGGGCGCGGCGGTGGCTTGGATATTCGGGCTTCCAAGGGACTTATCAGCAGCAATCAATTCTCCGGTTTGCTGGGACATGCGGTTGTCAGCATGCCGGATTATTCCTTGCTCGTGGGCGGCCTCAGCAGCGGCCTGACTATTGAAAAAAACCTGTTGGCCGACCTGCCGGCCACGGCCATCCGTATCGAGGCCCCCTGCGCCGCAGGAAGTGCCGCTGCCCCCGGTGCGCATCAGAACATTCGTATCCTGAACAACACCTTCACGAATGTCGGCGCTCCAGCGATCGTGCTCGGCTCGGCGAGTGATGCGCGTATCAGCAACAACACGATCGTACTCGCGCCCAGAACCAACGCGCACATGGCGATCCAGATCTCCGACTCAGAAAGAATCGTCACGAATAACAACGAAATCTTGGTCTTGACAAAATCGGCAGCTGACGAGGTCGCGCCGCCGCCGTTCCAATCGCCCCAACAATTACTCCCACCAAGTGACATCCTTCGCATGAATCCCATAAACCAAACACCAAAGGAGGCGCCGTGAAACAACACCGAGGACCAAACGCCTGTCTACAACGTGGTTTTCGGAAAGTTATCTGAGGCTCACATGATACCTCTCCTCTCGATTTGGCTCGCCGCGCTGATGACCGGCGCGGGCGCATTCACCGCTGACGTCGCCGCGCAACCGGACGGCATTACGACTTCACGGCCGAGCAGCCCGATGTTGTTGAGCGGCTTCGCAAACTGCATGACGATTGGCTTTGGCAGTGCGAAAGGCCTCCAACGAAAGGAGCACAACCATGACTAATCCTCCGACAATACGGCGCAATCGGCTTAACACTCGTCCATTTACGCGCCTGCGTCGCCGTTTACCGACTACCACACCTTGGACAGAGCGAAAGCGATTGGCGTGGATGCGTTGGCTGGGCGTAGGGGGTCTTGCCTGGCTGGTCGTTGGGGCGCAGATGGCGGCCAGCGGCCGCAGCTATGATCCTGCGAAGGATTTTTCCAGCGGCAAAAATCCTAACGCCTGCTGGGCCTTTGGCTATTCGTCAGCGGCCGTGGCGACGGATTTCGTTGCATTTCCCGATGTCAGAACCAACCTGGTTGAACGCAAGAAGTTGGTGGGTTGGTGCCGCAACAAGGAACAGGGCGATGGGAATCCTTCGGTGACGTGCAACAAGGCGACCTCCGCCGTAAAGTTGCCCTCGTTTGTGCAGCCGCTCGGGTGTCTGAATTTACATCCGGGTCCGGAGGGGCATCGCGCCGTGGTGCGGTTCACGGCGCCAGAGACCTCCATGTACAACGTGCAGGGCGCGTTCAGCGCCCTCACCACCACAACAACGGATCCCCATGTGCTCGTGAACGGCAAAGAGCTCGTCGAACTTAAACCCATTTCCGAGGACAATCGCCGTGAACGTTTCGGCTTCAGCCGGCAGTTGGAAAAGGGCGATACGCTCGATTTCGCAGTCGGTACTGGTGGGAATGGTTACACCTGCGACAGTACCGGCCTGATGGTTACCGTGACGCCCAGCGCGGCGGGCCTTTCTGCGCCTGCCGCAACTGGCAGCACGGTGGTCAACCATAAAGTGCCGGAACTGGCCGCGCTGCGCAGCGCTTACTCGCGGCAAAGCAGACTGCTCATGGACGAGAACGATCAGGCCCTCAAGCGGGCAAAAGCCGGATATGTCGTCAGCCTGACCCAGCTGGGAACTATGGCCCAAAAGTGTGGTGAGCTGGATGCCGTGCTGGCCATCAAGGCGGAAGCGACGCGGCACACGAAAAGGGTGGAGCCCACCAGTCAAGAACAGGCGGCGATGCCCCAAGCCCTGCTGCAACTGCGGGCAAAGTATCTGGCGGAGTTGGCAGGCGTGGCAAGCGGCTTGCAGGAGAAAGAGAGCCAGGCGCTGAAACAATACTTGTCGGAGTTGGAGAAATTGGAGCGCCGTTATACCCAGAGGGGGGACATCGCTGGTGCGGTGATCATTCGGGATGAACGCACACAGTTGGCCGCAGGCTTGGCCAAGTGACCCGCCACGTTGCGAGGGGTGGGGTGCGCGTGTTAGAGTCGATCCGCGCCGGAAGGGCGCAGGGATTTCGAACCATGCGATTGCATGTAACCCAACGCACTAGATACCGGTGCTGTTGCGCCAGTTCCCGGCGACGCGATGAGCGCCCAGCCGCTTCCACATCCCGAACAATCCGCCGCGCGGGAGAAAAAAAGAATCAGCCCGATGAAAACCATGTTGATCTCCCTCGCCCTGCTGGCCGGCCTCTGCGGCGCGCCTGCCGCACAGCCGCCGAACATCGTGCTGATTCTCGCCGATGATCTCGGCTACGGCAGCGTGGGCTGCTATGGGGCGCCGGCCAAGGCGCTGCGGACGCCGCACCTCGACCGCATGGCGCGGGAGGGCCTTCGCTTCACGCAGGCCTACACGCCCAGTTCGCTGTGCTCGCCGACCCGCTACGGGCTGCTGACCGGCCGCTATTGCTGGCGCACCCCGCTCAAGAGCGGCGTGCTCGGCCCCTTCGATCCTCTGCACATCGCGACCACGCGCCCCACGCTCGCCTCGCTGCTCAAGCAGGCCGGCTACGCGACCGCCGTCGTCGGCAAGTGGCATCTGGGCTTCGGTACCAAACCGCGCCCGCCCGCCGACGTGAGCTCGCCGCTCTCGCCGGGACCACTGCAGGTCGGCTTCGATTACTTCTTCGGCATTCCGCAGAATCACGGCGAGAACTGGGGCGTCTATGTGGATAACGAAGCCGTGTGGGGCCTGCGTTCCACGAACCACATCGAGTGTCCGCAGCCGAGTTACTATGGACGGAAGTTCATGGGCTTCGACGCGCCGCAACGTGACGACTGGACGGCGCAGACCGTGCTGACCGACAAAGCGGTCGCGTGGCTCAAGCAGCAGTCGCCCGCCAAACCGTTCTTCCTCTACTTCGCCTCCGCCGCGATCCACGAACCGATCACGCCGACCAAGGCGAACAAGGGCGCGAGCGGCTCCGGGCTCTACGGAGATTGGATCCAGGATGTGGACCTTTCCGTGGGCCGCCTGCTGAAGACGCTCGACGAAATGGGCGTCGGCGATAACACGCTGGTGATCTTCACCAGTGACAACGGCGGGCACCAGGTCGAGAAGCCACAGCCGCATCGCCCGGTGCTCGCGCCTTATACCTTCGTGATGGATACGGTTTGGGAGGCGCAGCAAAAGGGGCTGAAGCCCAATGGGGAGCTGCGCGGACAGAAGGGAACCGTCTATGAGGGCGGCTTCCGCGTGCCGTTCGTTGCGCGCTGGCCCGGCCACATTCCCGCGCACGCCGAGTCCGGCGAACTGGTCAGCCTGGTGGACCTGCTGGCCACCTTCGCAGCACTCGTGATGGTGCCTTTGCCGGGACCCACAGAGGGCGGCGAAGACAGTTTCAGTTTCCTGCCGGCGCTGCTGGGACAGGCGCACGCCCAGCCCGCCCGCGAGACGCTGGTGCTGCATAGCGGCAACGGCACCTTCGCGATGCGGAAAGGGTCTTGGAAGTGGATCGAGGGCGTGCCCGTCAAGCAGCCGGGCAAGGCGGCGCCCAAAGCGGTTGAGGAACTGTATGACCTCGCCAAGGATCCGGCGGAGAAGGAGAACCTCGTCCAGTCGCGGCCCGAGGTGGTCGAGGAGTTGCGGGCCTTGTTGAAGGCAGCGCGCGATCAAGCAAGCAGCCGGCTGAAACACGATTAAAAAGACTTATGAAGCTAAAGCACAATATGAATATTGTTTGGGCAGTGGTTGTGGGCATGCTTATCGCGCACGGAGCCTATGCCGCCGGGCAGGCACCCGTGCCGGGGGCCATGCATTGGAATGTGCAGGAAGCCGGCGCGGTCGGCGATGGCCAGGCCGATGGCACGGCGATCTTTCAGCGTTTGCTCGATGACGCCGGTCGCGCTGGCGGCGGCGTGGTGGAGGTGCCCGCAGGCCGTTACGCGATCAAGGGCAACCTGAAAATTCCGGCGGGTGTGACGTTGCAGGGCGTCTATCGCGTGCTGCCGACGTTGCAGCGCAACAAGGCGCACGAGCTCGGCGGCTCGGTCCTGCTCGCCTACGCGGGGCGCGGTCAGGAGCAGGGCGAGCCGTTCATCCGGCTCGCGGGCAACAACGCCGTGCTCTCCGGCGTGGTCGTGATGTATCCCGAGTGGAAGCAGACCGATGTGCCGCCGGTGCCGTATCCGCCGTGCGTGCTGGCGGAGCACGCGGAGGATGTCGGCGTCGAGAACTGCCTCCTGCTCAATCCCTACGAGGCGATCAAGCTGGTGTTCGCGGCCCGGCATCTCATCCGCAACGTCAACGGCTATCCCATCAAGCGCGGCATCTATGTGGATGCCTGCATGGACATCGGCCGCATCGAGAACATCCACTTCTGGCCTTTCGGCGTGCACTACAAGCCCGACGATCCCTTCTGCCGCTGGGTCAACACGCAGGGCGTCGCCTTCGAGTTCGCGCGCACCGACTGGCACTATGTTCTCAACACCTTCTGCTTCGGCTACGGCGTCGGCTACAAATTCTCCGCGTCGAAGCAGGGCAGCGCGAACGGCAACTTTCTAGGGCTGGGCGCCGACTCGTGCGAGCGCGCGGTGCTCGTCGAGCAGGCGCAGGCGCCGGGACTGCTCATCAGCAACGGCGAATTCGTCGGCCGCTGGAGCAGCACCAACTCGGTGTGCCTTGAGGTTGGCGAGCAGGCGCTGGGCAAGGTCAGCCTGGTCAACTGCTCCTTCTGGGGGCCCATTGACCGCTGCGTCTGGATGCGCAGTGCGGCGGGCCAGTTCACGGCGAGCGCCTGCAATTTTGTGAACTGGGATGTGCGTAACACCGGTGTCCCCGCCATCCAGTTGGACGCCGGGCGCGCGATCGTGCAGGGCTGCACCTTCGAGCAGGAAGGCCCGCACGTGCAGATCGCGGCCGCGGTCCGGTCGGCGCTGCTGGTCGGGAACCAGGGGGCACGGGGTTTTGTTGCGGAGAACCTGGCGGGAACGCGGACGCAGCTTTCCGCCAACGAAGCGCCTGCGCCGGAATGGACCGCCGAGGCGAAAAAACATTATCGCGTGCTCGTGGGTACCGCGGGCGACGGGGTTTTTCTGCGCGGCTGGTACGGGCGGGAGACAATGCCCGAGGCCGGGGCGCAGCGTACGTTCCGCTGGTCCGCGGCGGAAGCGCTGTTGAAGTTGGCCGTGGTCCCGGGCGAACCCTACACGCTCACGCTGAAGGTGAACGTCCCTGCGGTTGCGCTGGCGCCGGACGCGGGGCTGTATCTGGAGGGCCGGCGGCTGGCGGCCTTGGTGGCGGGTGTCCAGACCCTGACGGTGGAGTTGCCTCCGTCCAGTGCCGAGACGCTCACGCTGAAGCTGGCCTGCAAGGGCTGGACACCGTCCCGCCTGAACCCCGCGGCCCAGGACGAGCGCGTGTTGGGCGCGAAATTGACGGAGCTGACGATGCGGGCGAAAAGCGCCGGCGCGCGCGTGTTTCAGGCGAACCAGGGTGAGTGGAAATAGTGTTGTTTCACGATGCGGCAGGGTTAGGCCAGCGTTCTTCCTGGGCGCGTGCGGGGGTGATCTCCGCTTGTCGAACCTTGTCTCGCGGTGCAATATGCGCAGCGCAGGTTGCGTTCTAAACCAGTCGAGAAGGAAGGGGCGGCATATGCATCGGCGGGAATTTTTGCAGCGGGTGGGTGGTCTGGCAGCGTGCTGCGTTGTTGGTTTGCCTAGGCATGGGAAAAGCGCATCCGCCGTTGCGCCGTTGCTGGCCTCCATCGAGAAAGTGGTGCTGCGGCGCGGGCGCGATGGAAGCGGGCCGACGTGGTTCCACCCGCGCACCTGCATGCTCCCCGGCGCCAACGGCCCGACGGCCTTCATGACGCTCCAGACGATCGCCGGCTCGGACTACTTCGGCCCGGTGCACTGGATGACGTCGCCGGATCGCGGTGCGACCTGGACCGAACCCCAGCCCGTCCCGCCGCTGGGCCGTGTGCCGCAGCCCGATGGGGCCGAGGAAGGCGTGTGCGATACCGTGCCCGAATGGCATCCGCCGACGCGGTCGGTGCTCGCGCTCGGCCACAACGTGTTCTATCGCGGCTCGAAATTTTCCCGTGATCAACCGTCGCGCTGGCCGGTCTATGCGGTGTGGCGCGACGGCCAGTGGGGCCCGCGCCGCAAGCTGGTGTGGGACGACCCGCGCGGAGCGTACATCTACACGAACAACTGCGGCCAGCGCGTCGTGCTGCCCGATGGCGATATCCTTCTCGCGTTCACTTTTGGAAACACCAAGTCGCAACCGCGCGCGGTGGCGGGCGTGCGCTGCTCGTTCGACGGCGAGACGCTCGCGGTGAAGCGCGTGGGCGAGCCGGTGACCCACTCTGCGGGACGCGGTTTGCTGGAGCCGTCGCTGACGGCGTTCGGCGGGCGTTTCTTCCTGACGCTGCGTGCCGAGGATCAGCGCGGCTATGTCTGCGACAGCGCGGACGGCCTGGCGTGGTCACCCAAGCGGGCGTGGGCGTGGGACGATGGCGAGCCGCTAGCGATGTCCACCACGCAGCAGCATTGGCTGACGCATTCCGATGCGCTGTTTCTGGTCTATACGCGGAAGGATCCCACGAACCTCAACGTCATGCGCTGGCGCGCGCCGCTCTGGGTGGCGCAGGTGGACCCGCAGCGGCTCTGCCTGCTGCGGGCGACCGAACGCAGCGTGCTGCCGCTCATCGGCGATGGCGTGAAAGATCCCGACAAGGTGGCGATCATGGGCAATTTCCACCCGGTGAATGTCACCCCCGATGAAGCGTGGGTGACGGTGGGCGAGTGGCAGCCCAAGAACGGCATCCATGGCGACCTGCTGCTGGCCCGCATCCGCTGGAGCCGGCCCAACCGTCTGGTGTCAGCCGCGCCTGACCTCAAGGCAGGAGCGGTAAAACAGCCATGATTCAGCAGCTGTTCCTTGCCCTGTTGCTCGCGGCGGTAGCGGCCCTCGCTGCCGATGAACCTGCAACGACTGCCAGCCGCGCGGGCGCGCTACGGCCGGCTCGGGTCATCACGCCGAACGAGTTCAAAGGCACCGACGTGGAGCGTATCAATCGCGCCATCGAGGCCGCGGTCGCCGCGGGCGGCCACGTGCTCATCCCGCGCATCAACCAGGCGGACGGCGGACGGAAAACAGTCTGGCTGCTCGACTCCGCGATCCTGCTGCGCAGTCACACGACGCTGGCACTGGATAATTGCCACCTCAAGCTCTCCGACCGCTGCCGCGACAACTTCATGCGCAGCGCGAACTGCGGCATCGGCATCACCAACCTCCAGCCCCTGCACGCGATCCACATCCGCGGCATCGGCGGCGCGGTGCTGGAGGGTGCCGACCATCCGCGGGCGACCGGCGATAGCGGCAAGACGCTGGCCGTGGGCGCGCAGATCCGGCCGCAGGGGCGCTGGGTGCCGAAGAGCTATGGCACCGATGCGGGGGTCGCCGGCGAGAGCCAGACCGGCGACTGGCGGAACATTGGCATCCTGCTGGCGTCGGTCGAGGACTTCAGCATCGAGCATCTCGCCATCCACGATTCGCACGCGTGGGCGATTTCGCTGGAGCGCTGCGTCCGAGGCAAGCTGCGCGACCTCGCCTTCGCGTCGCGGCAGCGCCGGATGATCGATGGCGCGGAGCAGCTCATCCTGAATCAGG
>CAIWHP010000268.1 GCA_903912445.1 uncultured Lentisphaerota bacterium | reverse complement strand
GCAACAGCCTGACCATCGCCAACAGCGGCACGGTGTTCAACTCCAGCGGCTTCATCAGCAGCAGCACCTCCGCCAGCAACAACACGGTGCTCGTGACCGATGCGGGCACGGTCTGGAACAACCGCAACAGCCTCTTTGTCGGGAGCACTGGCACGGGTAATGGACTGACCATCTCGAACGGCGGCACGGTCTTCACCACCCTCAGCTCCATCGGCGAAAACTCCTACGCCAGCAACAACACCGTGCTGGTGACGGGCGCGGGCAGCGTCTGGTCCAACAGCGCCGGCCTAACCATCGGCAACGCCGGCGCGCGCAACCAGCTCACGATCACCAACGGCGGCCAGGTCTATGCCCAGTCTGTCACGCTGGGTGCCAGCGCCAGCAGCACCAAGAACGTGCTCGCCCTCGGCGGCGCGGGCAGCAGCCTGATCGCAACCAATGCGGGCTTCGGCTTGCTGGACGTGCGGCGGGGCACGGTGACGCTGGCCGGCGGGACGATCCTGGTCAACAAGTTGCTGCTGACCAACGGCGCCAGCAGCGTGCTCGCCCTCAACGGCGGCACGCTCAGCTCCAAAGGCACGGCCTACAGCAACGGCACGGACTTCGTCATCGGCGGCCTAAGCGGCGGCGGCGCGTCCTTCATTGCCAACGGCGGCGTCCACGCCTTCCAAAACAACTTGAACGTCGGCACCAATGGCACGGGCAACGCGCTGACCATCACCAACGGCGCCAAAGTGTTCGATGCCATCGGGTACCTCGGCAGCAACGCCACCGCTAGCGGCAACACCGCACTGGTGACGGACAGCGGCTCGGTGTGGAGCAACCGCAGCCACCTCTACGTCGGCTATGCGGGCGCCGGCAACAGCCTGACCGTCAGCGACGGCGGCACGGTTTTCAACTCCGCCGGCTATGTGGGCTTGGCCGGCAGCGCCAGCAACAACGCCGTGCTGGTCACCGGCGCGGGTTCGGTCTGGCGCAGCAGCAGCTCCAATGTCATCGGCAACGCCGGCGCCGGCAACAGCCTGACCATCGCCGACGGCGGCACGGTTTTCAACACCTCCGGCGATGTGGGCTTTTCCGGCAGCGCCAGCAGCAACACGGTGCTGGTGACGGGCAGCGGCTCGGTGTGGAGCAACAGCACCGACCTCTCCCTCGGCTGGGCGGGCGCCGGCAACAGCCTGACCATCAGCGCTGGCGGCACGGTGTACGACAGCTATGGCCGGATCGGCGACAACGCCGCCTCCGCCAGCAACAACGCGGTGCTGGTGACCGGCGCCGGCGCGGTCTGGCGCAGCAGCAGCTCCAATGTCGTCGGCAACGCCAGCCGCGACAACAGCCTGACCATCGCCAACGGCGGCGCGGTCTTCAACACCGCCGGCTATGTCGGCTGGGCCAGCGGCGCCAGCAACAACACGGTGCTCGTAGCGGACCTGGGCTCGGCGTGGACCAACAGCAGCGACCTCTACGTCGGCTACTTCGGCGCGGGCAACCGCCTGACCATCTCGAACGGCGGCCGGGTATTCAACCCCTACGGCACCATCGGCTCCGGCTCCAGCGCCAGCAACAACGCCGTCACCGTCACCGGCGTGGGCAGCATCTGGACCAACCGCAACAACCTCACCATCGGCTATGGTGGTGCCGGCAACAGCCTGACCATCGCCAACGGCGGTACCATCTACAACGGCACCGGCTACCTCGGCTTCAATGTCAGCTCCAGCAACAACGCCATCACCGTCACCGGCGTGGGCAGCATCTGGACCAACCGCAGCAACCTCTCCATCGGCTATGCGGGCGCCGGTAACAGCCTGACCATCGCCGACGGCGCCAGCGTGTTCGACACGTATGGCAGGATCGGTGACAGCACCGCCGCCGCCAGCAACAACGCGGTGCTGGTGACCGGCGCGGGTTCGGTCTGGCGCAGCAGCAGCTCCAACGTCGTCGGCAACGCCAGCCGCGGCAACAGCCTGACGATCGCCAACGGCGGCGCGGTCTTCAACACCGACGGCTATGTCGGCCTTGCCGCCAGCGCCAGCAACAATGCGGCGCTCGTGACCGGCAGCGGCTCGGTGTGGAGCAACAGCGGCGACCTCTTCGTGGGCCGCTACAGCGCCGGCAACACGCTGACGATCACCAACGGCGGCTCGGTCTATGCCCGGTCCGTCACGCTGGGCGCCTACGCCGGCAGCAGCAACAACCTGCTCGCCCTCAGCGGCGTGGGCAGCAGCCTGATCGCGACCAACGCGGGCTATGGTGTGCTGGATGTGCGCCGGGGCACGGTGACCGTGGATGACGGCACCCTGCTGGTCAACCGGCTGCTGCTGACCAATGGCGCCAGCAGCGCGATGTACCTCCGTGGCGGCCAGCTCACCTTGGCGGCCGGCGGCTCCATCAGCATCGGCGACGCCAGCGCGCTCGACGCCAGCGCGCTGGGCCACAGCCTCGAGCTCGGCAGCGGCCAGGCCCTCACCAACCGCGGCACGCTCACGACCGGCGGCCTGATCATCCAGGGCGGGGCGCTCGTGACCGGCGGCGGCGCCTTCAACGGCGCGGTGACGAACCGGAGCGGCGGGTACCTCTCGCCGGGCACGGGGGGCGACACCAACCGCTTCACCACGCTCGTGCTCGCCGGCGGCTCGACCAACAGCTTCTACATCGGCCCCACCTATGCGACGCACGACATGAGCATCGTCTCCAACAGCCTGGCCGGCGACGGCGGCCGGCCGCTGCTCCACCTGGACTTGAGCGGCTACACGCAGACGGGCACCGCGAGCGACGTGCTCGTGCTCTATGCCCTCCTCGGAACGAGCACGTTCGACGGGCTCGGCGCGTGCTTCACCCTGAGCGACCCCAGCGGGCTGAACGACGGCCTGACGCTCTACAACGGGACGGGCTTCTATGCGAGCGGCAACGGCAGCGCGAGCAACGCCTTCACGCTGCACTACGATTACGACGTGGCGGCCGGCACGTTCGGGACGGGCGGCAACGCCATCGCGCTGACCGTGATCCCCGAGCCCGTCACGGCCGGCATCCTCCTGCTGCTCGGCAGCGCCCTGCTCGGCTGGCGGCGCCTGCGCCGCTGGAGCTGAGCCGGCGCGGCGCGCCCAGCCCTCCGGCTCCAGGCGGAAACAGGCCTACTCAGTAAGGGGTAATCTGCCGGTTTGACGTTTCCATGCGTGCGCCCAGACTGCGGCCATGAAACAAACCACAGTCGCCATCATCGAGGATGAAGTCATGACGGGTCAGCTGCTGACCACCTGTCTGAAAAGGTCTGGAAAATTCACGGTGGTAGGCTGTGCGACCTCGGCCGAGGGGGGTTGGTCACTCTGTGCCGCGCAGCATCCGGAGGTGGTGCTCCTGGATGTCGGGCTGTCCGGCGAGGACGGCCTGGCGCTGGCGAAACGGCTGCAGGGCCTGAAGCCGCAGCCCAGAATCCTGGTCGTCTCCGGGCGCGAGGATGCCTACATGCTCCATCGGATGAGCCAGCTGGATTTGCCGGGCTATGTGAGCAAGACCAGCTCGTTGGCGACGTTTCAGGAAGCCCTCGAGGCGATGGTGCAAGGCCGGCGGTTTTACAGCGCACCCTTTGCACACTGCCTCCAGCAACAAGATGCCTTCTTCCGGATTCTGACGGGCCGGGAGCGGCAGGTGCTGCAGGCGACGGCGGCGGGCCTCTCCGCGGAGGAACTCAGCCGCAAGTTCCACCTCGCATGCAGCACGGTACACAAGCACTTCGACAACATGCGCCGCAAGCTCGGGATGCACAGCCACGCCGAATTGCTGCGCTATGCCACGCATATCGGCATGAACCTGTGAAGCGCGCCGCCGGGCTACTCTATTGCGAGTAAAATAATTTATCCTCAACCTGGCCGGCGGCGACGATACTCGGCGTATGCACTATGTTTTAGCCACGGCGGCGCGGCGCGCCGCCCACGCGGCCGTGCCGAGGTTCCCGCCCAGGAGCACCCCATGAACCGGACCGTTCGCCTGCTGAGCGTGCTGTGCCTGGCTGCCGCCGGCTGTGGCACCGTTTCGGAAATCTATCGTCCCCAGGTC
This sequence comes from uncultured Lentisphaerota bacterium, assembly GCA_903912445.1. Classification (GTDB taxonomy): domain Bacteria; phylum Verrucomicrobiota; class Kiritimatiellia; order CAIQIC01; family CAIQIC01; genus DP16D-bin41. Next base: position 14,743 of record CAIWHP010000268.1, on the reverse strand, counting down.
GTCGGCCCGCTCCCGCCGACGGAGGCCTGCAACGGCGTTTTTCTCCAGCTGCGGGCGCCGGCCGACCTCGTCCAGATCGGTCATCCCGCCGCCTTCAACGTCACCGTCCGCAACACCGGCGAGCGCAGCATCTGGATGCCCAAGAAACCGCAACAGGGGTTCTTCTGGACCTATCCCAACGGCCGGCACGATTGCTATATGATCGAGCGCGAAGACACGCGCTTTTTCAAAACAACCGAATGCCGGCTCTTGAAGCCGGGAGAGGAGCTGCAGTTGCCGGGCCTGGTGGAAACGGCCTACTTCAGCCGGCCGGGCATCACCGAGTTCCTCGCCGAGATCCATGTGGCCAAAAACACCAACCCCGAAATGGCGCCCTTTTGGTCCGGGCGGCTGCTCTCCAATGCCTACGGGCTGCAGCTGGTGCCCTTCAAGAATGTCTCCGGGGCCCGCTGACGCCGGCCGCCATGCGTGCAAGCAATCCGCCACTACTCGCCAGCGAGTAATTTATTTATTTTACGGTGCGGGAGCCGTGTCCCAGCATACGCCTTGGATTTTGGCGGGACAGGTGCGGCCGGCCGTCGCACCGAGGCGGAAGGCGAAGGGCTGCATGGAAGGGAAATTGCCGAGCTGTTGCTCACGTAGGTGTCAGGCGCTTTCTATGGACACGCCGCCGCACGCAGCTGCACCCTCGCCGGCGAACGTGCCCCCGCCGGGCCACGGCGCCGCACCCCGCGGGATGACGAGGCCGAAAGCCGGTGGCCCCACCCTGGCGCTCAGCGCCGCGGTCGCTGCCGGCATGCGCCCCGCGCGGGCGGGCCAGCTGCGTGCCCGGCCACAAGGGAACGCGTATGTCTGAAAAGAAAAAGGTTTCCCACCTTGCCCGGGCGCACGCGGCGGCAGCCCCGGACGCGTTGACCACCGATAAGGCCGACCAGCTCGCCCAGGAGTTGCAGCTGCAAAACGAGGCCTTGCGCCGGACCCGGGCCGCCCTGGCCGCAGCGGAGGAACGCCACGCCCAAGTCGCGGAACAGAGCCAGGTCCTGGCCTGGGAGGTGGATCTCGACGGGCTGTACACCTACGTCAGCCGCGTGGCGGAAACCATGCTGGGCTACCGTGCGGACGAGCTCGTGGGCCGGAAGCACTTTTACGACCTGCATCCCGCCGCCGGACGCGAGGCGTTCAAGCAGGCGGCCTTCGCGGTGTTCGCCAGCAAGGCCGCCTTCCGCGAGCTGCTCAACCCGGCGGAGACCAAGGACGGCCGGATCATCTGGCTGACCACCAGCGGCGTGCCTGTGCTGGATGGCGACGGCCGCCTGCAAGGTTATCGCGGCTCGGATGTCGACAGCACCGCGCGCCGGCAGGCCGAGACTGCGCTGCACTTGAAGTCCGCCTTTCTCGAGGCGCAGGTGAATGCGGCGCTCGACGGCATCCTGGTGATCGATGCCCGGCAGAAGCGGGTGCTCATCAACCAGCGCATGATCGAGCTGTTCAAGGTGCCGCCGCACCTCCTGCAGGACGAGGATGACTTCCACCTGCTGCGGCACGTCACCCGCCTGACCAAACATCCCGAGCAATTTCTGGAAAAAGTCCAGTACCTCTACGAGCACCGCCAGGAGACCAGCCGGGACGATATCGAGCTCGCGGACGGGATGCTGATCGATCGGTATTCCGCACCGGTGCTGGGGCCGCAAGGACAATACTATGGCCGGACCTGGACCTTCCGCGACATCACCGCGCGCAAGCGGACGGAGGAGGCCCTGCGCCAGAGCACCGAGCGCCTCTCGCTGGCGACGCGCGCCGGCGGCGTGGGCATCTGGGACTACGATGTCGTCCACAACCACCTGGTCTGGGACGACGAGATGTTTCGCCTCTACGGCATCACGCGGGCGCAGTTCGGCGGCGCCTACGAGGCCTGGCAGGCGGGCTTGCACCCGGACGACCGGTTGCGCGGCGACGAAGCCATCCAGCTCGCGTTGCGGGGCGAAAAAGATTTCGATATCGAATTCCGGGTGCTGTGGCCGGACGGGACGGTCCGCCAGATCCAGGGGCTGGCCTCCGTGCAGCGCGACGCCGCCGGCCAGCCCCTGCGCATGATCGGCACGAACTGGGACATCACCGCCCAGAAACAGGCGGCGGAAAGCATCCGGCGGCAGGCCAGCCTGATCGAGTCCCTGCTCGACTCCATCCCCGACATCATTTTCTTCAAGGATGTCCAGGGCGTATATCTGGGCTGCAACCCGCCGTTTGCCGAGTTTGTCGGGCGGCCCCGGGAGCAGATCATCGGCCAGACCGATCTCACGCTCTTCGGCCCGGCGGTGGCGGACGCTTTCCGGGAACATGACCAGAGCATGCTGGCCCGGTGCGAGCCCCGCCACAACGAGGAAGAGATCTCGTACCCTGACGGCCGGAAAAGACTGATCGACACGCTCAAGACGCCCTACCGCGGGCCGGACGGCCAGCTCGTCGGCATCCTCGGCATCAGCCGCGACATCACCGCGCGCAAGCAGGCGGAAGCGGCGCTGCGGGAGAGCGAGGCCAACTTCCGCGCGTTCTTCGAGACCATGCAGGACCTGATCATGGTGGGCACGCCGGACGGGCGGCTGCTCTTCACCAATGCCGCCGTCACGCGCACGCTGGGCTACACCCCCGAGGAACTCCAAAGGATGCACGTGCTGGACGTGCATCCGGCGGACAAGCGCCGGGAAGCCGAGGCCATCTTCGCGGCCATGTTCAAAGGCGAGCGGGAGAGCTGTCCCCTGCCGCTGGCGCGCAAGGACGGCAGCCTGGTCCCGGTGGAAACCCGCGTCTGGTTCGGCAAGTGGAACGGCGCCGACTGCATCTTCGGCCTCAGCAAGGATCTGAGCGCGGAGCAGGAGGCGAAGCAGCGTTTCGAGCGCCTGTTCCGGAGCAACCCCACCCTGATGGCCCTCTCCGACCTGCCAGACCGGCGGTTCACCGATGTCAACGACGCCTTCCTGCTGAAGCTCGGCTATGCCCGGGAGGACGTGCTCGGCAAGACCAGCACGGAGCTCAACCTGTTCATACGGGCGGATCAACAGGCGGCCCTGGCCGGGGACCTGCTGAAGGCCGGGCGCATCGCCGACTTCGAACTGCAGGTCCGGCGCAAGGACGGGACGCTTCTCGACGGCCTCTTCTCGGGCGAGGTGATCAGCAGCCAGGGCCGGCTCTACCTCCTGACCGTGATGATCGACATCACCGCCCGCAAGCAGGCGGAGGCGGCGCTGCGGGCCGCGGCGCTCTATACCCGCAAGCTCATCGAGGCCAGCCTGGACCCCCTGGTGACGATCAGCGCCGAGGGAAAAATCACGGACCTCAATATCGCCACGGAAAAGATCACCGGCGTCGCCCGGGAGCAGCTCCTCGGCAGCGATTTCGCAGATTATTTTACCGAGCCGGAAAAGGCGCGGGAGGGCTACCAGCGGGCCTTCGAGCTGGGGCAGGTCATCGACTGCCCGCTGGTCCTCCGGCATATCTCCGGCGCGCTGACCGAGGTGCTCTACAATGTGTCGGTCTACCGGGATGACGCGGGGCACATTCTCGGCGTGTTCGCCGCGGCCCGCGACGTCACCGAGCGCAAGCGCGTCGCCGAGGAGCTGGCCAGCCCGGCGCACATTCAGCGCGAGCTGATGCACCTGGCCACGGATTTCGTCAACGTGCCGGTGGAGCAGCAGGACGCCGCCATCGACCAGTCGCTGACGACCATGGGCGGGCTCATCCACGCGGACCGCGCCTATCTGTTCGCCTACGACTTCGACCGGGACAGCATGTCCAACACCCATGAATGGTGTGGCCCCGGCATCACGCCGGAGCTCGGCAACCTGCAGGGCATCCCCAACGCCATGCTGCCGGACTGGGTGGCCGCCCACCGGCGCGGCGCGCTGGTCCATATTCCCAGCGTGGCGGCGCTGCCGGCTGGCGGCTATCTGCGCGAGGTGCTCGAGCCGCAGGGCATCCGCTCGCTCATCACCCTGCCGCTGATGCAAGGCGCGGCCTGCCTGGGCTTCGTGGGCTTCGATGCGGTCCGGGCCGAGCGGGTCTGGCGGGAAGAAGAGGTGGCGCTCCTGCACGTGCTGGCCGAACTCTACGCGCACTTTGAAGCCCGCCGCGCCACCGAGCGTGCCACCCGGGAACTCCAGGGGCGGTTGACGCTGGCCCTGGACGAGGCCCAGGCGGCCGGCCAGGCCAAGAGCCTGTTCCTGGCCAACATGAGCCACGAGATCCGCACGCCGCTCAACGCCATCCTCGGCTACGCCCAGATCATGGAGCACGAGTGCCGGGCCTGTCCGACGAAACAGCGCCTGTACGCGATCGCCCGGAGCGGCGAACATCTCTTGGAACTGATCACCAACCTGATGGAGCTCGTGCGCAGCGATGTCCGCACGATCATGCTCACGCCGGGCGATTTCGATTTCCTCCGGATGCTGGAAGACGTGCGCATCATGTTCGCCCGGCGCGCGCAGGAGCAGGCCTTGACGCTGACGGTGACGGCCGCGCCGGATGTCCCCCAGTTCCTCTGCGCCGACCAGGGCAAACTCCGGCAGATCCTGGTGAACCTGGTCGGCAACGCGCTCAAGTTCACCGAAAAAGGCGGCGTGCGCCTCACGGTCACCGCCGGCCCGGCGGAAGGGCCGGACCACCTCACGCTCGCCATCGAGATCGCAGACACCGGCAGCGGCATCCCGCCGGACGAGCTCGAGGGCATCTTCGAACTTTTCAAGCAGACGGAACGCAGCCGGAAGAGCGGCCAGGGCACGGGGCTGGGCTTGCCGTTGAGCCGGCGCTACGCCCGGGCGCTCGGTGGCGATGTGACGGTGACCAGCACCCCCGGCGTGGGCAGCCGCTTCCGGTTGACCTTCCGCGCCAAGGCGGCCAGCGGCAGCGCACCGCTCCCGCGGGGCAACGTGCTGTGGCTCGCCCCGCAGCAGCGCCCCTATCGCCTGCTGGCGGTGGACGATGACCCGGCGAACCTCAAAATGCTCGACGTCATGTTGACGGCGGTCGGCTTCACGGTCGAAACGGCGACCAGTGCGGCGCAAGCCCTCCAGCGCCTGGGCCAGCCCGGGCGGCCAGACCTGGTGCTGCTGGACAAGAACATGCCGGTGATGAACGGCCTCGAGGCCCTCGCCCGGATACGGACTCTGCCCGACGGCCAGCGTCCGGCGGTGCTGGTGGTGACCGCTTCCGGGTTTGCCGACGAATACGAGCAGGCGCTGGCCGCCGGCGCAGACGGCTTCGTGGCCAAGCCGGTGCGCCGGGAAGTGCTCCTGGAAGAGATCGCCCGCGTCTGCGGCGCCCGGTACGAATATGAACCGCCGCCCGCCGCCGCCCCGGCCGTGACGGACCTCACGCCCGCCGCGCTGGCGTGCCTGCCGGCGGCGCAGCACCAGCTTCTCGAACAGGCCCTGCGCCGCGGCGATATCCGGCAGCTGCGCGAGACCGTCGCGGCCATCGCCCGGGATCAAGCCGGGCTGGCCGCCGGCATCCGCGTGCTGGTCGATGCCTACGACTACAAGCGGCTGAGCGAGCTGCTCAAGACCGCAAAAGGAGCCGTCGGATGAAGGCTTCCAACCCGGCCACGCTCCGCAATGGCCCCGCACAGGATCTGGGCCTGAAAATTTCGTTCCCCGCTGGAAATCTCGCAGCCCTAACCGGAGGCCACAACCGATGAACGCACCCGCACCCGCCCTCTCGGGCACCATCATGCTGATCGATGACGAGCCGGAAAACTTGAACGTGCTGGGGGAGCTGCTGCGCCAGGCCGGCTGGGGCGTGCGGGCCTTCACGCAAGGCGAGCTGGCCCTCGCCGCCGCCCGCGCGGAACGGCCCGACCTGGTGCTGCTGGATATCCGGATGCCGGGCCTGGATGGGTACGAAGTCTGCCACCGGTTCAAGGCGGACGAAACGCTCCGCCAGATCCCCATCATCTTCATCAGCGCCCTCGCGGCCTCGCAGGACATCGCCGCCGGCTTCGAGTGCGGCGGGGTGGACTACATCACCAAGCCCTTCCGCGGGCCGGAGCTGCTGGCCCGGGTGCGCACCCATGTCGCCATGCTCAGGGCCTACACCCAGCTGTCCGATCAGCATGTGCAATTGCGCCAGCTCGAACAATACCGCGACACGCTCGTCCACATGCTGGTGCACGACATGCGCAGCCCGCTCTTCGTCCTGCTGGGGCATCTGCAGCTGATCGAGAAGCTCGGGATCGGGAACCTGGGCACCGACGACATCGACAGCCTGCGCGCGGCCATCCACGGCGCACGGACGCTCAACCGGATGGTCTCCACGATCATCGACGTCAGCCGGATGGATGCCGGGACCATGCCCCTGCAGCCGGTGCCCCTGGCGGTCCACGCGCTTTTCGAGGCCGCCCTCAGCCAGGCGCTCGACCCGGCGAGCCAGGTCACCATCGTCGAGCACGTGGCCGAGCCCTGCCCCGCCTTGCTGTGCGACACGGAGCTGAGCACCCGCATCGTTGCCAACCTCCTGGCCAATGCGCTCAAGTACACGCCCCACAAGGGCCAAGTCGTGTTTGGCGCCGAGCCCGCGCCCGGCGGGGTGCGCCTCTGGGTACGTGACCAGGGTCCCGGCATTCCCGTCCGGAACCACCAGCGCATCTTCGAGAAGTTCGGCGTGGCCGCGCAGCCCAAGGGCAAGCGCACGTCCTCCTCGGGGCTGGGCCTGGCCTTCTGCAAGCTGGCCGTGGAAGCCCAGGGCGGCACCATCGGCCTCGAGAGCGCGCCCGGCCAGGGCAGCACCTTCTGGTTCACCCTCCCTTCCGCCGCTGCGGCGCCGGGCCGGGACCTGGCGCAGGACCGAACGCTCTCCCTGCCTCAGGAACAGCCGCTCGCAACCGCGGATACTTGCTCGCCATGCTGAGGTCCGGCAGACTTTTTTTGGGGCGAAACGGCAGATCCAGAAAAACGACGGCTTGAAAGGGGCCCTGTATGCTTGAACATAAAACCGATTCCGCGGCGGGGACTGACCTGCGGCGCGGGGTGGCGCCACAGGTCCGGGCCCACGCGGCGGAACACCCGGCCGACCTGACGCCCGAACGGCTGTGCCAGCTCACGCATGAGCTGGAGGTGCACCGGGACGATCTGGAATTGCAGCAGGAGGAGCTGCGGCGGCTGCAGCGGGACCTGGCGGTGGCGCAATTGCGCTATTGCGAGCTCTATGATCTGGCCCCGATCGGCTACGTCACACTCAACAAACAAGGGCTGATCCAGGAGGCCAACCTCACCGCCGCCAGCCTGTGCGGCAGGGCCCGCCCGCAGCTCATCCAGCGGCCGTTGAGCCAGTTCATCATCCAGAAGGACCAGGCCGCTTACCGCCAGCACCACCAACGGCTCTTTACACCGGAGGGCGTGGCGCGGCCGCGTGCCTCGCGCGCGGCCGCAGGGCCAGGCGGGCCGCCGCAGGCGTGCGAGCTGCGGCTGGCGCGGCCGGATGGCGTCCTGTTGTGGGTGCGGCTGGAAGCGGGCGCGGTGCTGGAGGCGGGCGACACGCCGGTGGCCCGCATCGTGATGAGCGACATCACCGAGCGCAAGCAGGTCGAGACGGCGCTGCGCGAGAGCTCGGCCAACTTCGGCAAGCTCTACGAGTCCATCACCGATCTGATCGTCGCGTGTACGCCCGACGGACGATTGTTGTTCGCCAACGCCGCGGTCACCCGGGCGCTGGGCTACAGCACTGCCGAACTCGCCCGGATGCACATGCTGGACCTGCACCCCCCGGCCCTGCGCCCGGAGGCCGAAGACATCTTCGCCGCCATCGGCCGGGGCGAACGGGACAACTGTCCACTGCCGCTGGCCACCCAGAGCGGCGCGCTCGTTCCGCTGGAAACCCGCGTCTGGCGCGGCATGTGGGACGGCGCGGAGTGCCTCTTCGGCATCAGCCGTGACCTGAGCACGGAACAGGAGGCCGGGCAGCGCTTCGAGCGGCTGTTCCGCAACAACCCGGCCCCGATGGCGCTCACCGACCTGATGGACCAGCGGTTCACCGATGTCAACGACGCCTTCCTGCGGGTGCTCGGCTTTGCCAAGGACGAGATCATCGGCAAGGCCACCGCCGAACTGGCCCTGTTCCCGCACCCGGAGCAGCAGGCCGCCCTGGCGGAACAACTGCAGGCCCAAGGGCGCATTGTCGAGTGCGAACTGCAGATCCGGCGCAAGGACGGACAGCTGCTGGACGGCCTCTTCTCGGGCGACCTGATCAGCAGCCAGGGGCGGCAGTACTTTCTGACCGTGATGAGCGACATCACCGCGCGCAAGCGGGCCGAGGCGGAGCGGCAGGCGAGCGAGCAAAAATTTCGGCTCCTGGTCGAACACATCCATGATGTTTTTTGGATGAGTACACCCGCCTTGGATCGGATCATCTACATCAGCCCCTCCTACGAGCACCACTGGGGCCGCACCTGCGCGAGCCTCTATGCCAACCCAGCCTCCTTCGCAGACGCCGTACACCCCGCCGACCAGGCGCGGGTCGTCGCGGCGTTCGCCGGCCACGTCCGGGGCGAGTGGATGCTCGAATACCGCATCCTCCGGCCGGACGGTGATGTGCGCTGGATGCTGGATCGGGGTTCCCCCGTGCGCGACGAGCACGGCGCCCTGCTCTACATGTGCGGCGTCGCCACGGATATCACCGCACGCAAACAGGCCGAGGCGGAGCGGCAGACCGCCGAGACGCTGGCCCGCGAAAAGACCGCCTTGATCAAGTCGATCATGGAGAGCTCGCAGGGCGTGATCATCTTTGCCTTGGATGCCGCCTACCGCTACACCGAATTTACGACCACGCACCGGGCGACCATGCAACAGCTCTGGGGCGTGGAGATCGCCGTGGGCATGAACATGCTGGACTGTATCCGCGACCCGGCCGACCGCGCCAAGGCCCAAGGCAACTTTGACCGCACCCTGCGCGGCGAGGCGCTGCTGATCGAGGAGCAATACGGCGACAACGCCCTCACCCGCAGTTATTACGAAAACCGCTACAGCCCCATCATCGACCATGCCGGCGCGGTCACGGGTTTGACCGTGTTCGCGATCGACATCTCCGTGCGCCGCCGTGCGCAGGCGGCGCTGCAGGAGAGCGAGGAAAAATTCAGCGCGCTGGTCGCCCAATCTCCGCTGAGCATCCAACTCGTGGACACGCGGGGCAAGACCTTGCTGGTCAACCGGGCCTTCGAGGAGCTGTGGGGCACGCCGTTCGCCCTGATGGAAGACTACAACCTGCTCGAGGACCCACAATTCCAAGACCTCGGCATCAAGCACCTCCTGCTGCGGGCTTTTGCCGGAGAGGCCGTTGAATTCCCGCCGGTCACTTTTACGGTCCATAACGGATTTCCAGCGGGTCGCCAGCGCGTGGTCCACGCGTTGGCCTATCCGATCAAGGATCAGGCCGGCACGGTCTGCCAAGTCGTCCTGACCCACCGCGATATCACCCAAGTCACGGAGGCCACGACGGCGCTGCAGGCGAGCGAGGAGCGCTACCGGCTGGTTTCGGAAAACGGCAGCGACATCATCTGGCTGTTCGACCTGGCCGCCAACCGGTTCGCCTTCCTCAGCCCCTCGGTGGAAAAGCTGCTGGGCTATCCGCTCGAGGAAGCCCGCGCACTGACCCTGCTGGATGCGCTGACCCCGGAAGCCCTGCGCCTGGTCGGCGAGGTTATGCCGCGGCGGCTGGCCGCGTTTGCGGCCGGCGACGATGCGGTACGCACCCAGAGTCACGAGTTGGAACAGATCCGCAAGGACGGCACCCGCGTGTGGACGGAGGTGGTGACCACGTTGGTCGCCGATGAGCAGCGGCAGGTGACGCACCTCCAAGGCGTCACCCGCGACATCTCCGGGCGCAAACAAGCGGAAGCCGCGCTGCAGGCGCGCGAGCTGAAGTATCGCCGTATTTTTGAAAACATTCAGGACGTGTTCTACGAGGTCACCCTGGAGGGGATCGTGGAAGAGGTCAGCCCCTCCATTGCCGCGATCTCCCGGGGCCAATACACGCGCGAGGATCTGCTCGGCAGATCCATGTATGACTTTTATGCGTCCCCCCAAATCCGCGACAGCCTGATCCAGGTGCTGCGGGAAAAGGGCAGCGTGACGGACCATACCGTCGGGCTGAAAAACCGCGACGGCTCGGTGATCCCCTGCTCCTTGTCGGCCAAGCTGTTGACCAATGCCGCAGGCCAACCCGTCCGCATCACCGGCACCTTGCGGGACATCACCGAACGGAAGGAGCTCGAAGCGCAACTCTTGCGCAGCCAGCGGCTGGAAAGCATTGGCCGCCTGGCCGGCGGCATCGCCCACGATCTCAACAATATCCTGGCGCCGGTGCTGCTCGCGTCCCCCCTGCTGCGCGCGGCCATCCGCGATCCCGATGCACGCAACCTGGTGGACATGGTCGAGACCTCCACCCGGCGCGGCGCCGAGATCATCAAACAGCTGCTGACCTTCAGCCGCGGTCTCAAAGGCGAGCGCGCCCCGCTGCAGCTCGGCCTGGTGGTGCACGAGATGTGCGCGATCATGCGCGAAACCTTCCCGAAGAACATCGCGCTCCGGGCCGAGCTGCCCGCCGGAATCCCGCTGATCACGGGCGACACGACCCAGCTGCACCAGGTGCTGCTGAACCTGTGCGTCAACGCGCGCGACGCCATGCCCGACGGCGGCCAGCTGACCCTCAGCCTCGAAGCGGTCACCTTGGACACCGTGAGCGCGACGACTAACCCCGCTGCGCGCCCCGGCCGCTACGTCGTCCTCGGCATCGCCGACAGCGGCACCGGCATCACGCCCGCACACCTGGACAAGATCTTCGATCCGTTCTTCACCACCAAGCCCATCGGCAAGGGCAGCGGCCTGGGCCTTTCCACGACGCTCGGCATCGTCCGCAGCCACGCCGGGTTCATCAAAGTGCAGAGCGCGCCCGGCGCAGGCACCCAGTTCCGCGTCTTCCTGCCGGCCTCCGTCGCGGGCGAAACCAGCGGCGAGGCTCCGCCAACAGTGTCCCGGCCGCCGCCAGGCCATGGCGAGGTGGTGTTGGTCGTGGATGACGAGAAAGCGGTGCGGGACATGGCCCGCCGGCTGCTGGAGAGCAAGGGCTACCGCGTGTTCGAGGCGGAGGACGGGGTCGAGGCCCTGCGCCTGATACAGGGCATGAACGCGCCCCCGCAGGTGGTGCTGACCGATCTGCTGATGCCGCGCATGGATGGCCCGGCGCTCATCCGCGCCTTACGCCAGCTGGCCGTGCCCCTCAAGATTATCGCCATGGGTGGCCTGCCGCCCTCCGAGGAATTGCAACAGCTGGGCCTGACGGAAGAGCTGTTTCTCAACAAACCGTTCGACGCCGCCACCCTGCTCAAAACCTTGCACGCCGCTTTAACCTGAGGCCAGAACGATACCATGCCCACACCCCATAAAACCGCCGCCGCACGCAAGACCCGTGTTTTCCTGGTGGACGACCACCCGCTGCTGCTCCGCTGCATGGCCGAGAGCCTGGACGAAGAGCCGGACCTGGTGGTGTGCGGCCAGGCCGGCTCGGCCGCAGAGGCCTTGGCGGCCCTCGCCGACGCCGCCCCGGATCTCGTCCTCGTGGATCTCTCCCTGCCGGGGCGCGACGGGCTCGCGCTGATCGTGGACCTCAAGGCCCACGCGCCCACCCTGCCGATCCTGGTGTTCTCGATGCACGACGAGTCCCGCTATGCCGAACGCGCCTTGCAAGCCGGGGCCGTGGGCTATGTCATGAAGAGCGCCCCGGTCGAGACGCTGTTTCTGGCCATCCGCAAAGCCATGGCCGGCGCAAAGGTGACTTCACGCCAGACCCAGCGACCCCGGCCACACGCCCGCAAGCTGTGCGTGTCACGAGCGAAAAACCTTGTCAGGAAAAACAATTGACCTGCGACGGCAAGGGGGCGCGGCCCGCCACGCCGGCAGAGTGCCAGGCCGGACTTGCGCGCCGTCGGCCCGTTACGCCGTCCCCGGCCACCAGCCCGGTTCCGCAAAAAAATGCGGCGCGCGCTTGAACGCTTTCCAAGCTTTGGAAAAACCAGGCCGGCCACCTTCCAAGCCTTGGAAAAATCGACCTGGCCGAAAGGCTTCACCCTCTTTAGTGAACTGTGATAGACTAAAACTTAGCGGGGAATTTGTATGATAAAGAAAACGAGAAACCCAGCGCCGAAGGACTTGATCGCGCCTGGGCCGGCGGTCGCTCCAGCCGCGGTCATCACGCACTTCCCGATCGTCGGCATCGGCGCCTCGGCGGGCGGGCTCAAGGCGTTTGAAGCGTTCCTCTCCGGCATGCCCCCCGCTGCCGAGCCCGGCATGGCCTTTGTGCTGGTGCAGCACCTGGCCCCGGACCACAAGAGCATCTTATCCGAACTGATCCGGCGCTATACCCGGATGCAGGTGTTCGACGTCGAGGATGGGATGGTCGTGCAGCCCAACTGCGCCTACATCATTCCGCCCAACCGCGACATGGCCTTCCTGCACGGCGCCCTGCACTTGCTCGAGCCGGCCGCGCCGCGCGGCCTGCGCCTGCCGATCGACTTCTTCTTCCGGGCGCTGGCGGATGACCGCCGCGCACACGCCGTCGGGGTCATTCTCTCCGGCATGGGTGCGGACGGCAGCCATGGCCTGCGCGCCATCAAGGAACGCGGCGGACTGGTGCTGGTGCAGAACCCGGCCACCGCCAAGTTCGACGGCATGCCGCGCAGCGCTATTGATACCGGCCTGGTCGACATCGTTGCCGAGGCGTGCGACCTGCCGCAACGCATTCTCGAAGCCCGCCATCTTGGCAACGAAGCCGAAGCCGGACTGAAGACGCAAGTCGTCGAGACGATGGAACAGAAGAGCGGGCTCGACAAGGTCTGCATACTGTTGCGGGCGCGTACCGGGCACGATTTCTCGCTCTACAAGAAAAATACCCTCTATCGCCGTATCGAGCGGCGCATGGCCATCCATCAACTCGAGCGCATCGCCGACTATGTGCGCTACCTGCGCGAGAACCCGCAAGAAGTCGACCTGCTGTTCAAGGAACTGTTGATCGGCGTCACCAGCTTCTTCCGCGATCCGGCGGTCTGGGAAGTCATGCGCGATCAGGTCCTGCCGCATTTGCTCGCCGCGCATCCGGCCGGGGCCACGCTGCGCGCCTGGGTGGCCGGCTGCTCCAGCGGCGAGGAAGCGTTTTCTCTGGCGATGGCCTTCTGCGAAGCGGCTGACCCGCATAGATCACTGGTGCGGCACAGCCTGAAGATCTTCGCCACCGACCTCGACTCGGACGCCATCGCCAAGGCAAGGCAGGCGCTCTACCCGGCCAGCATTGCCAAAGACCTGTCGGCAGAACGCCTGACCCGCTTCTTCATCCAGGAAGGCAATGGCTACCGCGTCGGCAAGGAAATTCGCGAAATGGTGGTGTTCGCACCGCACAACCTGCTCACCGACCCACCGTTCACCCGGCTGGACATCCTCACCTGCCGCAACCTGCTGATCTACCTCGGCGCCGAGTTGCAAAAGAAACTGCTGCCGGTGTTTCACTACAGCCTGTAGCCGGGTGGAATCCTGCTGCTCGGCAGTTCAGAATCGATCGGTGGTTTTTCCGAACTATTCACCCCGCTGGATAGCAAAGCCCGCTTGTTCCAGCGCAGCTTCAGCACCCTGCCCGCCTTGAGTCTGGAATTCCCCACCCGCCATTCCGCCCCCGCGAGCGAGAGTCCAATGGATACAAAAATCACCCCCGTCAGCCCCAATCTGCAAACCCTGGCCGATCAAATGTTGCTGCAACAGTTTTCGCCTGCCGCCGTTCTGGTCAACGGCGCTGGCGACCTGCTCTACATCAACGGCCGCACCGGCAAGTACCTGGAACCCGCCGCCGGCAAGGCAAACTGGAACATCCATGCCATGGCGCGCGAAGGAATCCGGCATGAACTCGCGCTGGCGCTGCCCAAGGCGGTGCGCAGCGGCGAGCCGGCAACCTGCCGCAATCTGCACATCGACATCAACGGCTACGTGCAGATTGTTGACCTGACCATCCATCCGATTACCGAACCGGCCACTTTGCGCGGCATGGCGATGCTGATCTTCACCGATGTCGCCCCGCCACTGCCGGTTGCAGACCCGGTCGCCGGCAAGACGAAGCGCGCGCCTGGCAGCCCGCACATCGCCGAGCTGGAACAGACACTGGCGCAACTACGACAGGGAATGCAAACCCTGCGCGAGGAAATGCAGACCTCACAGGAAGAACTCAAATCGACCAACGAAGAATTGCAGTCGACCAATGAGGAACTGCAATCGGCCAACGAAGAGCTGACCACCTCGAAGGAAGAAATGCAGTCCCTCAACGAAGAACTGCAGACCGTCAACGCCGAGCTGCAGTCGAAGGTGGATGATCTGTCGGCGGTCAATAACGACATGAAAAACCTGCTCAACAGCACCGACATCGCCACCATCTTTCTCGACAATTCACTGCGAGTTCGCCGCTTCACCACTCACGCAACGCGCCTGTTCAAGCTGATACCGGGCGATGTCGGACGGCCTTTGTCCAACATCGTCAGCGACCTGGCCTACCCGGAATTAATCCACAACGCCGAAGAAGTGCTGCGCTCGCTGGCCTTCTCGGATCAGGAAATCACCACCCATGACGCAGCGCGACGAGGGCGAAAAACTGCGGCGCAAAGCGGAAGCGCAACTGCAAGTCCGCGCCGTCGACACCCTGCCGGTGGAAACAGATCAAGCGCGATTGG
>CAIWHP010000267.1 GCA_903912445.1 uncultured Lentisphaerota bacterium | reverse complement strand
GGAGAGGGGCGAATGTCAGCCGCCATGCCACCCTCCAAATTTAAGGTAAAGCCACGGAGGTCCATGTTGCTGCCTTTATGACTCAGAACCACCTGCTGTTTGCCGCCATGCTTGGCCTTGTCTCGATTGATATACTCTGAGAACAGCTTTATACCCAGCCCGTTGCCTCTTTTTTCGTCGGGGAAAGGCCCGTCCACGTTGACCCAGTCGGGGGCATATTTCTCGATCACTTCCCATGTGCGCTGATACCAGTGCTCGGCCCACTTTATATCGCTTTGAAAAATCGGATCGTAGTCCATCATGAAAAGCGACCATGCCAATGTGCCGGTTTTTTGGTACTTCCGGCCTTCTTTCATACAAGCAGGAGCCTGGTAGAGATGGGTGGATACCCCCAACTTCAGCCCGTGTTTGACCGCTGCCTTTTTCCACTCTCCAACCACGTCGCGGCGCGGCCCCATTGTCACCGAGTTCCAGGGAAAGGAAGAATCGTACATGTCGAAGTTGTCGACATGCGAAGATATGGGCACGATAACTTTGATGCCACATTCCTTGAACAATTTGACAAGCCTGTCGGGATCCCATTTCCCCGCCTTAAAAAGCGGGATGAGTTTTTCATAACCAAACTCGGAAGGGGGGCCGAAGTGCTTGGCATGCCACGCAGCCACGTCCTTGACTCGCCTGACATAGCCGCTCTTCTGCCCTTGAGAATCTTCAATTCCATACATCGTCGAGGTGTAAGATTCCGTAAAAGGCCTGTCTTCACCTTCAAGAATGGATTGCGGCCCCCAGTGCAGCCATATGCCGATCTTGCCGTCCCGAAACCAGTCCGGACACTGATAGTTTTCCACCATGGACTTCCAATTGGGCTCGATCCGTTGCGCCGAAACCAGTTCGGCCCGCAGCATCAGCAGCAGGGCGGTCAGGAGTGGGAGGGTGGGTTTCATAGGGGTTATCTCCAGTCGATCTTGCCGGTTTGGTTTTCCAGATCCAGACGCACCGACGCACGGGCAAATTCCCGCGTGTAAACGTATCCGTCCCGAACCGCCAGACCTTTGGGTGCTCCCAGCGGGCGATCAAACTCCGACGGATGCTTCATCCAGACTTTGCTTTTCTTCGCGTCGTAGCCGTCGTGTGCGCAGAAGTAACTGTGTTGCTCGGCGCAGATAAGAAAGATCGCCAACAGATACTGAAACCGGCGTACGGCCCGCTCGTCGCGCGTCAGGGATTTGCGAATCTCGTCCGTGCGCTGACGGTTCTTTGTTCCCTCCTCGTTCTCTTCCTCGCCCAGTCCGGCAGTGAAAGCGATGAGGAACCCCTGACGGGCCGCTCCCTGAAAGGCCGCGATGCCCTTGGCCACATAGTCTTTCAACGGGACGTTGCCAACCGCGGTTTCAAACCCCTCCATGTAGGAGCCGTCAAACGCCCGCAGGCGGCTCATCCCCAAATCCGGGAAGCGTGCTCTGAGCACATTGGCCACCATGAGCTTCTCCGGCCCCAACATCCGCCGCGCATCCGTCATCATGGCCGTATAGCCGTCCACCAGTGCGGCTTTCTTCTTCTCGCCAATCTCGTCCCTCAGATAAGCCGGCTCCAGAACCTTGATGTTGCCGTCGAAAAACAACCCGTCAATGGCCGGGTCGGCGCAAACCTGCTTGGCGTTGGCAAGCCACCAGTCGCGCAATGTTCTGTTCGTCAGGTCGTAGGCTTGAACGCGGTTGCGCACGAGCTTGTCGCTGCCGTCGCGCCCGAGCAGAAAGGCACCCGGCGTATTCGTAAGCGCGCCGTTGGCCGCGTAGCCGCCGTAATGCACGATCACATTCCGGTAATACAACACCTTCGTTACCGGGTTGATCTTCTTGACGGCCCGCGCCGCTATCAGCGTCCCTTCCTCGGTTGAGCCAAAATCTTTCGCTCCCGTGCCTTTCTCGAACGTGACCAGCGGAAACGAGGCGAGGTATCGAATCTCGTCGGCAGTAAACGCAGTGTCTTTCCGTATGTGCATGTAGCGCGGCACGTGCTCCCATGAAAACGAGGGGAACCTGTTCGGGCTGGCTGAAGGGGCCGCCGCGTGCAGCGCAGCCAGCGGCGCGAGCAGCAGGGCCGCGAGGGCGAGAATGGCTTTGTTCTTCATCGCGTTCCTTTCAGCTGAGTGTTGGTATCGCTGCTGGGCCGATCTTTTGCTGGAGCCGCGTCGGGCGTCAGCGAGAAGTTGCGGAAGCCAACGGGACCGCCGGTGACGAGGAAGTTCAGTTCGGTCTTTTCGCGGGCGAACACTTCATCGGTGAGGGAGAACGTCGCCTCGCCGAGCTTCGCCGTGAGCGTTTCGGCGACGATGGCGAGTGAGAGCTGATGCCAGCTACCGGCCGCCAGCTTGAGCGGGGTTCGGTTGATGGTTTCGTTCCGGTCGCCGGTCATCTTGATCAAGCTCAGGCTGTCGGGCGCCACGTCGAGGCGGATGAGGAAGTCGCCGCTGGGCGCTTTCAGGCGCAACGTGTGCCGGCCATCGCCCTGGAGATTCAGCTCATAGCTCAAGACGCCGCCGCGAAATTCCGCCGGGCCGCGGAGCAGCGCGGGCTGCTTCTCGTCCGCCTTCAGCGTCACCCATAGCGCACCGTCCTTCGCCGCCCAGCCGCCGCGGGCATGCCACGGCTTGCCCGGCATCCGCGCGAACGACTCGCGCGCGACGCCGCTCGGCGCCCCCGGCGCAGGCGCTGCGACGGATAGCGGGGTTTGGTTCTTCTTGCGCTCTCTTTTCGACTTCTTCGGCTGGCTGCCTGCGGGCAACGGCAGGCCAAAACGTTTTGCGCCGGCCTTCAGCGGGTTGGACATGTCTGCGAGCCAGCCATCGTGGAGTCGCGTCAGCTCGGCGACTTTTTCCGGCAGCTTCCCGGCCAGATCGGTCTTCTCCGAAACGTCCTTGCTCAAGTCGAACAGGCCCACCCGGCCTTTTTCGCCGACGAGTTTCCAGTCAGCGGAACGCACGGCCCACCAACCCTCCTCGCTGCCGGAGCTCCAGAACAGATTACGCGGTTGCGGCGCAACCTCGCCGCGCAGCAGCGGCAGCAGATTTTTCCCGTCGAGCGGTTTACCGGCGGGTGCTTCGATGCCCGCCGCCGCCAGCGCGGTCGGTAGCATATCGAGCGAGCTGACGGGCGACCGGTTTTCGCCGGGTTTCAACTGCGCCGGCCAGCAGACGAGGAACGGCACGCGGATGCCGCCTTCGTAGTTCTGATGCTTGCCGCCGCGCAACGGCGTGTTGTCGGCGGTCTGCGCGAGCGGCCCGCCGTTGTCGCTGCAGAAAAACAGCAGCGTATTTTCCCAGACGCCCACTTGCTTGAGCGTCGCGACCACCTTGCCGATGGCGGCGTCCATGCGCTTGCCCATCGCGAGCAGCGTATTGCGTTCGGGGGTGCCCGTGTTGAACTTCGCGACCTCGTCGGCGGGCGCCTGCAACGGCGCATGCACGGCATTGAACGCCAGATAGACGAAGAACGGTTGCTCCTTGTGCCGCTGGATGAACGATGCGGCTTCCTCGCCAAGCCGGTCGGTCAGGTAGCCGGTTTCGCGGACGACGTTCGTGCCGCGATAGATCGGATCCTGGGGATCGGCGAGCTTGAAGTAGTCGTGCGCGCCGCGGCCGAGAAAGCCGAAGACCTCGTCGAAGCCGCGCAGCGCCGGACTCCACTCCGGCGTGGGGCCGAGATGCCACTTGCCGAACTGCGCCGTGGCGTAGCCGGCGGGCTTGAGATACTGCGGGAAAATCTTCTCGCTCATGGGCAGCCCCGACCCGGCCTCGCCGCCGGTATAGAGACCGAGCCGCTGCTGATAGCGACCCGTCATCAGCCCCGCGCGCGTTGGCGAACAGACGTGCCCGGTGACATAGCCTTGCCGGCAAACGACGCCTTCCTTCGCCAGCGCGTCGAGATGCGGCGTGGTGACCTCCTTCGGGTGCTGCGGATTGAACAGCACGTCGGCGTAACCCAGATCATCCGCGACGATGACGACGATGTTGGGTTTGGCAGGAGCCGCTGTGGCGTGGAGCGCGGCCAGCGGCGCCAGCAGCAATGCGGTGATAAGCGTGAAGGTGTGTTTCATAGAGGATTCTGTTCTTGTGACGCTGGGCGGATTATTTGCGGGCGACTTCCAACATGTGCAGGATGAGATCGGCTCCAAGCGCGCGCAGACGCAGGTGCGCACTGGCGTCATTTTTCTCGAAACACGGACGGGACAGTTCCCACGCGATGGTTTTCCAGCGACCGGAATCGCTGCATTGTATGTGGAAGGTCCGGCCAGCGGCTTGAACGTCGAACGAACCGGTGCCGCGATCCAGGTAGGTGACGCGGAGTTCGGCTGTTTGCGTCGCGAGGCTGGCGGCGAAGGTATCGTCCAACACGAGTTGCATCGTCTGGTCGCGCGGCAACAGGCGTGCCCATGCCCCAAAGCGCTGGTCATCCGGCCCAGTCTTTTTCACCTCCCGAGTGTGATCGGGCTGGCGTTGCATGAGGAACGTGTAGTCGCCCGTCAAGGCGTCGCCCTCGCGAAAGGCCATCCAAGCGCCAGGCGATACCTGCGGACTGGCATGATAGCCGGCGTATTTGGCGGCGAACCGAAACGCCGCATCGAACTCGTCCTTGAACCGTGCGGCCTCAGCGGCAGGGTCTTTGCCCGCACGGTAACGTCCGCTGCGGGCCACTTCGAGATCGTTGGCGTAACACGCAATGAAGGAGACGCCACAGTGAAGATCGCAGAGCAGCCGCCAGTAGTTCCACTGCGGCGGACTGCACCAACGCGGATCGCTCTTTCCTCCGTGATCACCCCAGGCGCTGGCCCACGGTTCGGCATAGGCGTGCGTTTTGCCGGTGCGACAATCGGCGAGAAACTGCCCGTATTGTCCACTGACGCCCTTCCGCGGTTCCATTTCACTGCTGGTGTGGAACCAGCACAGGCGCCCCGACTGGAAATCCTGCTCAAATGACCGGCGCAGGTCCGTCTCAATGTTGTTGCGGACAAACACCCGTATCTCGGGCGCAAACTCCTTGACGAACGCCGCCAGCACCCGGGTCTGATACGTACGGCCCAGCGCCGGCGTGAACGGTTCACCGGCATTCGCCCCTGG
>CAIWHP010000266.1 GCA_903912445.1 uncultured Lentisphaerota bacterium | reverse complement strand
GAGCGGCTCCCACACAGCGCCTTCATCCCGGCTGACGTAGACACCGTGACCGGTGGCGGCCAGCACCGCCGTATTTGTCGCAGCCGACTGTACTACTGCGCCGGTGGCAGGCAATCCCGGCACAGCGGAAGGTGACAGGAACTCTGACACCCCGCCGCTGCTCAGCGCACCCTCCAACGGCTGCCATGTGACACCGTCATCAGCGCTGCGGAATGAGCCGATCGACGTGTTTAGCAGGTAGACGCCCCCGCGCAGCGCGGCAAGAGCGCGCGGGGCATCTTGCGACGGCAGCCCAGAAGCCGAGACTGCCTGCCAGGTGACGCCGCCATCGAGGCTGCGCGCCACGCTCAGCGCGCCGGCGCCGGGTGTATTCTGGCCCCTGACCAGCAAACCCGAATCCGGTATATCGGGGCGAAAGGCCAGTTGGGGCGGCGTGACGCCAGCTTCGATCCCGGAGTCACGCTGAATGACGAAACGCCAGCTTTGTCCGGCATCTTCGCTGATCAGGACATCCCCGGCGTAGGTGGTGATGAACAGCCGGTCGCGGCGCACCGGGTGCGAGATCAGATTGGCCAGGATGTCACCAGGCTGCTTTTCATTGCGCAACACCTCGAAGGCCGTCCACGTCTGACCCTCGTCACTGCTGCGATAGACGTAGCTGACAGTGTGTTCGTCGCCCGTTGTGGCGCCCAGAAACAGATATCCCCCCGCCGCGCCGCGCGTGATCTGCCGAATCATGATCGCGTTCGCTTGCGGCTCCGGTGAGAGGAGCGGCAGAGCAGCCCAGCGCAGGCCGCCGTCGGTGCTGCGCCAGAGAGGCAAGCGGCGCTCGGTCGCAGCGCCTGTGTCTTGAAGACCCACGAGGAGGTCGCCTCGCACATCATCCGCTGAGAGCGCAGTGATCAAGCCGGGCGGCAGGTCGTTCGTTGCAGCCTGCCACGTGACGCCATCGTCCTGGGAACGGTAGAGCGCACCTGATTGTGCGCGACTCCCCGTCTCGCGCCACTGGGTCTGGTCATCCCCGCGGTTGACGCTTGTGATGCTGACGGCATACAAATCGCCATTGGGCGCGGCCGCCAAGTGCGAGACACGACCGGCCGGTCCGGCCAGCGGATACCAGCGCGGGAGCGGCTCCTGTGCGCGCAAAGGCTGGGGGGCAAGCAACCAGAACAGCCCGCACAGTGCGCCAAGCACCCACCGCAAGCTGATTCGTCTGGACCTGGACGCTGGGATCCGGCGATTCACAAGCACTCCCGGGGCACCGCCTCAGTTAAACTGCTCTACCCGCGAATCCAGCCGATCCGGACCACGCTGGACTTCCCAGGGATAGACGATAAAGCGATCGGTGACGGCTGCATAATAGTCGGGCGCGGCACCCCGAAACAAACTGCTGCCCGGCTTGAAGTGCAACACTGCCGCCTCCGACTTCCCGCCCGCGGCCTGCACGCGACCCTTGACCGTGGTGATGGTCCGCCCATTGGCCCAGATGTCATCCATGATCAGGATGTGCTTGTCCCGCAGCAGGCGGTCCTCGGGAAACTGGAGGAAGGTGGGCCATGCCATGCGTCCCTGACCGGCCTCGGGGAACTGCACGGCCGCTGTCAGGATATAGGTGATGTCCAGGGCTTCCGCGATCAGCCCGCCCGGCACGATGCCGCCGCGGGTGACCATCAACAGCGCGTCGTACGGCCCGCGCAGTTGAGGCAGCAGGTAATCGATCAGCTTGTCCACATCCTGCCAGTTCAGGAATTCCGGCGCGCTGGGCATGGTGGGAATGGTCATCAGTACTCCTCGAGAAACGCAACGAATGTCGAGTGACGAGTAATGCGTGCCCCGTGATCGGTGTTGCGCCGATCTTACGCGGCTGGCCGCCATTCGGGCAGCTTCGCCAGCAGCTTCGTCCGCAGTTCGACGCGCGCCTCGGTCGACAACTCGACCTGCGGCGGCCGGACCGCAGTCGGCGCCAGCCCGGCGACATCCGCCAGTGCCGCCTTGGTCGCCGGCTGCAGCGGGTAAGGTTCGAGCATAGAGCGGGCTGCGCTCAACGCCGTCTGGGCAGCCACAGCATCTCGCGCCGCCCAGGCGGCCTGTTGCACCGCCGCGACCAGGTCCGGGAAAACGTTGGCGGTCGCCGTGATCGAGCCTGCGGCGTCCTCCGCGCACGCCTCGCCCACGCGGTGATCGTTCCCGGCAAAGTAGGCGAGCTGCGGGAACGCCCGCCGCAAATGCGTGCCCTGCTCCGGGTCGCCCGTGGAATCCTTCAGGCCGTAGACCAGTTCACCGTGGGAGGCCAGCAGCGCCTGTAGAACGCCATCGCTGATGGGCACACCGGTGGTCTGTGGGATATGATACAGCAACACTCGCTCGTCTGGCGGCACGGCCGCGTCAAACAAACGCTGGAACCAGGCAGCAACCCCGGCTTCGGACGGTTTCTTGAAATAGAACGGCGGCATCACCAGCACCGCAGCCGCGCCCGCGTCGAACGCGTGGCGCGTCAGCGCGACGGCATCGGGCAGCGCCGCGGCGCCCGTGCCGACAATCACGGGCATGTCACCCGCGGCCGCCAGGGCGGCTTCAGCCACCTGAATACGCTCCGCCACGCTGAGCGACGCGGCTTCACCGTTCGTGCCGCACGGAACCACGCCGGTGCAGCCGTGCGCCCGCAGATAAGCCACGTGCCGGGCGATCCACGGCAGGTCGACCTCGCCGTCAGATGGGCGAAAAGGGGTGACGATGGGAGCGAAAACACCGCGCAGATCGGTGGGCAATGGGTTACTCCTTGGAGGAACGACGAATGCCGAACACGGGTTCCCGGTCACGGGTCACTGGTCACTAACACAACCCGTGCGGGCGCACCATCGCAGCCGGCGATGGGCAGCGGCAGACAGGTCAACTCGTAGGCGCCTGGCGCAACGCCTGCCAGTGCCAAATTCTCGACGATGATTACACCCGCGGCCAACAGCGCATGATGCACTGGGTCGCCCGGCGCATTGTACGCCTCGCAGGAAATGCGCCGGCGCGTCCACGTGGGTGCCGGCATGGCAGCTCATGCTCAGCCCGGAGACCATCGGCAGGTCATCGCTCACGCGCGTCACGTGGACAGGCGGATCGCCCGGCCAGACAGGCAATTCTTCAGAGATGATCTGCGTTACGTCAATAAGTGTTCGTGACATGATGCTCCCGATGCGACGGCTTTATTTTACCACACCGCGAGTGGGATCGGCGGGAGCGCCTCACCGAGCTGCGCGCCGCTCCTCCTTCGGCAACAGTCGAACAAGCGGCAGACCGACCAACGGGATCACTGCGGCGAAAACATACGCCGAACGCATACCGAAATGGTCGCTCAGCATACCCAGGATTACGGTCGCGGTCGCCTGAATGATGAAGCTAAAGCCCAGGAAAATCCCATTCGCCAGCGCCCGGTTTTCCGGGAATTGCTCTTGCATCATCGCCATGAGCACCGGCATCAGCGACAGCGCAGTGAACCCCAGCG
>CAIWHP010000265.1 GCA_903912445.1 uncultured Lentisphaerota bacterium | reverse complement strand
GTTATGCCGGACGAGTGGACTGTGGCATCGGCGGATGGGGGCTTGACTGCTCACTTTGAGCACTCCATCGCGGTGACGGAAAATGGGCCGTTTATTCTGACGGCGCCTGATGAAGAGAGCACCACTCTCTCTGGACGAAATGAGCAACAGCAGGTATAATCTTTGATCTTTGGCTTGCGTGTTGCGAACCATAAGGAGCAGGAATAATGAGAGTTTCACCATCCATTCGCAAACGCTGCGCAAAATGCAAGGTTGTCAAGCGCGGCGGACGTCTGTACATCATCTGCGAAAACCCAAAGCACAAGCAGAGGCAGGGATAAGGCACTATGGCACGTATTGAAGGCGTTGATCTTCCTCGCAATAAGCGGGTAGAGGTCGGACTGACCTATATCTTTGGTATCGGCCCGACACGGGCGCATGCGATCCTCTCTTCTACGCGTGTTAATCCTGATACGCGCATTAAAGATCTCAGTGAAGCAGAGGTAAACTCGATCCGCGAATTTATTTCGCGCACCTTCAAGGTCGAAGGCGATCTGCGCCGTGAAGTTCAGCTGAACATCAAGCGCTTGATTGAGATTGGTTGCTACCGCGGTTTACGCCACCGCCGCAACCTGCCCGTTCATGGCCAGCGCACGCGCACCAACTCCCGCACCCGCAAGGGCCCCAAGAAGACAGTGGCCGGTCGTGGCCGCCGCCGTGGTGGCAAGAAATAAGTAGTTTTGATCCGCGTAGTGCTGACCGGTCAGGCCAGGGGAATTCTCTCCCGCGGCTGCCTGGCCGGAATGCGTACGATGGGATCTTTTATTCACTGCCTGGATGTAATGTAAACAGGCAACCTGGATGTAACGTAAACAGGAAGGTAGTATGGCACAAAATGTTCGTTCGGTGCGACGCACTGCGACCGTAAAAAAGGTCAAGCGCACTCTGACCAGTGGTCGGATCAGTGTATTCGCCAGCTTCAACAATACGATCATCACGATTTGCGATCAGCAGGGCAATGCCGTCTGCTGGGGCAGCGCGGGATCGGCTGGCTTCAAGGGCTCCCGCAAGAGCACGCCTTTTGCCGCACGTCTTGCCGCTGAACAGGCGGTAAAGGCTGCGATGTCGATGGGCATGCAGGAAGCCGACTTGATTGTTAAGGGCCCTGGCCCTGGTCGTGAGTCCGCGATCCGCGCTGTCCAGTCTCTGGGCGTGCGTGTTCGTTCGATCTCCGACATCACCCCGGTTGCGCACAACGGCTGCCGGCCCCCGAAGAAACGCCGCGTGTAAGAGAGGGAAGAATGGGCAGATATATTGGGCCGGTCTGCAAACTGTGCCGGCGTGAAGGTGAAAAACTGTTTTTGAAGGGCGAGCGATGCTACAGCCCGAAGTGTTCTTTTGAAAAACGTGGGTTTGCCCCTGGCATGCACGGCCGCACTCGGCAGGGCCGCCAGGAACGCGAATCGGACTTTGCTCGCCAGCTGCGCGCCAAACAGAAGGCTCGCCGAGTGTATGGCATTTTCGAGCGCCAGTTCCGCCGCTACTTTGGTATCGCGCAGCACGCCAAGGGTCTGACGGGTTACAACCTGCTCCGCACGTTGGAACTCCGCCTGGATAATGTTGTTTTCCGCACTGGTTTAGCGATAAATCGTGCCCAGGCCCGTCAGCTGGTTAACCATGGACATATTCAGGTCAACAACAAGCGCGCCGATGTGCCCTCCATGCTGCTCAATCCGGGCGACATGATCACGGTCACGGAAAGCGCTCGCAGCAAGACATACTGGAAAGAAGTTGTTGACTTTGTCGACAAGCGTTTGTGCCCGGTTTGGATCGAGCGGGACAGCAAAAATCTGTCAGCGCGTGTTTTGCGCCTTCCCGAACGTTCTGAAATCGAAGGCAATCTGAACGAGCAATTAATCGTCGAGTACTACTCGCGCTAACACACCAACACATCCAGGTTCTTTGTAGGAACCGGAAG
>CAIWHP010000264.1 GCA_903912445.1 uncultured Lentisphaerota bacterium | reverse complement strand
CTCGTCATCGTCCGAGTGATCCGGCCGCATGCGGTGCACATCGTATTCACTGTCCGCAGCACCCGGCAGCTCGCCATAGACCGGCCCGCCCATGCCCGACTCGCCTGCATGCAGCGCCAGCGCCAGCGCCCAGAAGCGGTCGGCATGGCCGGAATCGTCCGAGTCCGCCTCAAAGCGCACATTGCCGGCGGCCGTCGTCGTCTTGCGGATCTTGTGCAGGTCCTCGCGCACCGCGGGCAGCGCCGGGATGCGCACATTCCGGTCCTGGAAGGCCGCCAGCATCGGCATGGCGAGCTCGGCCTTCACCGGCGCCGTAAAGCCAACCGCCTCGACCTTGTACTGGCCGAACTTCAGTTGCGCCTCTTCGGCCAGCATCATGCCCAGCCCGGTGGCGTCGATGCAGCAGCGCTGCACCCGCGGCAAGCGCAGCAGCGTCTCCAGGATGGCGAGCTGCTCGCGGAAGATCGTCTTGCGCAGTTCGCACACCCAGCGCGTCCAGAACACATCCCCGACGCGCTCCACGACCCAGATCACGGTCAAGTCATGCTGCCGGCCAATGTCCATGCCCACGTACAACGGCCCGCTGTCAGCCTGCCCCGCTTGCTCACGCGCGCGGCTCTGTCCATCCGAGCCGCGACCGTAAGGGAGCGGGCTACCCACGCACCCATTCAGCCGGTCATCCTCGCAGCCGGCGATCAGGCTGTACGGCAGCAGCGCCCCGCCATCGTCCTGCGGCTGGCACATGTACTGTGACAGCCAGGCGGCCTCCGTGCGGCAGGTGCCCCGGACGCGCGCGACGAACTGCTCGCGCGTCTCGCGGCGGCCCGTGGTCTCGTTGAGCTTCTCGACAAAGCCCGCCTCGATGGCATCCAGCAGCGTCACCCGCTGGAACTCCCAGTCCATGGGATTCTCGGCGCGGGCATCGGCGCACAGCCGCGCGAAGGGGCTGTTGGGCGAGCCGTCGACCTTGTAGGCGCTCACCACCTCGAGCTGCCCGCCCCACATCGTGCAGGGCGTCGCCATATCGATCAGCTTGCCCGAATCCTCGTGCAGATCCGCCTCGTCGAGGAACACATCGCCGCCCTTGCCCGCAAACGCCTCTGGCGTGCTTGACAGGCTGATGATGCGGTTGCCTGTCTCGAAGCTAACCACGAAGGCCGTAATGCCGCGCTCCGGATCGATGACGCGGGCATCCTCGCCGCCCAGGCCGGTCGCCACCACATTGGCCGCCCGCGACCACTTGGCCACGTAGTCGGTGACGAACTCCTTTGCCGTCAGCAGGTCGCGGCTCGATACCCACTGCGTAAAGCCGCGCGGCTTGCGCAGGCACTTCTGCACATGTCGATAGCTGGTGCCGTAGGTAAAGCCCACCCGCCGACTCTTCTCGCGCAGCTTGAGCGCGCGCTCGCTGAGGATCCAGTCCTCCTGGTAGGGCAGGAAGAACCGGCGCTCGGCAGCGCTCAGGCTCGCAGAAGGTTGGCTTGGAGTCCCACGCGCCATCAGCTCTTCTTCACTCCCAGGACCTCATTCATCCGTTCGGCCACCGCGGAGGCATCGACCACCTTGCCGCCTGTCTTCAGCCGTTCGATCTCCGCCTTCAGATCGGCGATCGCCACATCACGGCCGCCGATCGCGGCCTGCAACTGTGCGATCTCCGCAGCGTGCTTCTCTTCCAGCTCACGGATCCGTGCGTCG
>CAIWHP010000263.1 GCA_903912445.1 uncultured Lentisphaerota bacterium | reverse complement strand
GGTGAGCAGCGCCGCGCGTGAAGGATTGCAGCACGGCGACGCGCAGAAGCTGCGCGTGAAGGCGACGCCGCGCGCCGCGAGCTTGTCGAGGTTCGGCGTCTTCACCTGCTGGTTGCCGAGGAAGCCGACCCAGTCGCGCAGATCGTCAATCGCGATGAAGAGGACGTTGGGCTTCTTCGCCGGAGCATCGGCGGCCAGCAACATGGCCGGCGACAGCAGCAGCGAGGCGACCAACAGGGCGAAACGATTTTTCATAACACTTCCCTTTCGAGGTGGGCTTCCCAGCCGGACAACGCCGCCCGCATGACTTTTATTTCAATGCCAGTCAATCCGTGCCGTCTGGGTTTCGAGATTGACCGAGACCGCGGCGTGGGCGAACTCGCGCTGCCAGATCCAGCCCGTGCGCTTGGCTTCGCCTTTGGGTGGGCCGAGCGGCTTGTCGAATTCCGGATACCAGTCGAAGGTCCCGTCGTCGTCGCGATAGCCCCACGTGTAGCAGAGGTAGCAATTCGCCTCCGCCGCCACGAGGAAGCAGGCGAGCGGGAAGGTGAGGTGCTCACGCGCGAGCTTGGCCAATGCGGTGTGCGGCTTCTTCATCAAGTCGGTGTCCTGCCAGGTGAAGCCCGGCCACCCTTTGAGGCAGACGATCTTGCCGGAGCGCGCCGCCCGCTGCATGGCCTCCATATCGGCGGCCATCTTTTCCTTGCCGGTGCCGGAGAGCTGGCCGAAGTGCTCGATCATCGCGCCGGAGGTTGGCGGCAGGAACTGCGCGCCCTCACCACCGCGCAGGCCGTTGAAGAGGATGAGCTTCTCCGGACCGAGTTTGCGGCGTGTATCTGCGAGCAGCGTTTCGAGACCCGCGTTGAGCGCCTTATACTTTTCTTCGCCCAGCAACTTCTTTTTGGCGGGCGCGATCACCTGCAGCAGGGCATCGGCGAAAACTCCATCCGCCCCACCCTCGCGCACCGCCCCCGCTGCGACATCGGACCACCACGCGCGCACATCGGCGCGCGCGAGATCGTAGGCGGGCACCGTGTTGCGCACCATGACCGGTTTGCCGCGGCTGTCCTTCAGGTGGCCTTCGGCGGGGAAAGTTTTGCCGGCCGCGTAGAGCGGGTAATCGAGAAAGGCGTTCCAATAGAACAGCACCTTCGCGCGCGGGTTGCGTCGCCTGATCTGCCGCGCAGCCTCGGCGATGCCGGCGGCGGTGTCGCCGCGCTGGCGGAAAGCCTGGCCTTTCTCGAACGCGATGAAGTTGAAGTGCTGCGCGAGGAAGTCCAGTTGCGCCGACGTGAAATCGCCCGCCGATTTGCCGACGTGCGCATAGACCGGCACGCGCTCCCAGCTGAACGGCGGCAGCGCCTCCGCGGCGCTCGCCGCCAGCGCCGAAGACAGGAGGGCAGGCAAGGCGCCCACTTTAATCAGGTTCGCGCAAAGGACGCAAAGCCCGCAAAGAAATTTATTCAGGCAGTCCATTGACCAACCTTTGCATGTTCCCGCGCATCAGCTCGCCACCAAAGTTGATGAGAAGACCAAGTTTTATGCCGGAGAGGCGCAGATAGGTAAGCACCTGTTTCTTGTGGACACGGGCCAATTGTTCGATGGATTTGAGTTCAATAATCACCTGGGAATTCACGATCAAATCAGCACGAAATCCCTCATCAAATTGGCGGCCTTCAAAGACAATGGGGATTGGTTTCTGACGCTCCACATGTAGCCCTTGCCGGCGCAACTCGTCGGCTCGTACGGTTTCGTAGACCGACTCCAGTAATCCCGGTCCCAGCGCTTGATGAATATGAACTGCGCGATCAATTACTATTTTAGCCGCTTCATTTTCTGTCGTCATTTTTCTCCTTTCATCACCAAATGGCCTTGGCGGATTTGGCGTCCTTTGCGCGAACTCTCTTAATTCGTAGTGACGCTTTGCCCGTGATTTTCATTGGCCATTTGTTTCAGGTTGATCACCGCCCGGTCCGTGGGCTGAAAAGCCACGGTGGAAATGATCAGGGGCCGGTAGCGGTTCATGATGGTCATGGCGCGATAGAGGTCGCGCCACGGGTTGATCTGTCCGTGGACCGGTGCGCCATCGGTCAGCAGGAGCAACGTGTCCACGCCCTTGACGCCGCCGGCGGCCTCGATGGCGTCGTAGATGCGCGTCCCCTGGCTGTGCGTCATCTCCCGCGTGTAGGTTTTGCCGCGCCACTTGTCCTTCGTCAGGGCGTCGTGATTCATGACGGCAACCAACCCCCCGAAGTCGGCGATGTTGAACTGGACCCATGGCCGCAGGCTCTCGATGGAGCTGCCCAGGTTGCTTCGCAGGTTATCCATCTTGTCGCCCTTCATCGAATTGGAGGAATCCACCACGTAGGAGAAATGATCGCTGTAGATGCGCAGGCTGTAGAAGTAGCCAAGATCAGGGACGCGGATGTCCTGCACCCGACGTTTGCTGCGGAACGCCTGCGACGCGGCCTCATCCACCTTGAATTCCGCGCCTTTCTTGCTCCACCACGCTTCCCACTCCTTGTGTTCCTGCCCGATCTGCTCGCCGGCGATCGCGCTCAGCGCATAGGTCACGTCAAGGCGGAAACGGCCGGTTTCTTTTTTCAGTCGAGCCAAGAGAGGTGGCACCGACTCCTTGGCCGGCAGCGCCGCCAGCGCCTGGCACAAATCCACCAGCACCGGCCACTCGCAGGTGTTGAGCTTGGCCTGCAGGAACGGGAGCAACTCGTGTGAGGCGATTTTCTGGATGGCGCGTACCGCTTCCATCTGCACCCGCAGATCGGGATGGCCGAGCATCGGATGAAGCTGCTTCAGATATTTGCCATCCTTCAGCAGGCCCAGCGCTTCGCACGCATAGGCTTCCTTTGGCAACAGCAGCTCGAAGCTCGCCAGCTCCGGCCCTGTGGTCTTGATGAAAACCGGCGCTTGGCCGCCCGGCGCAAACGCCGCCGCGACCATGCCCTCGGTGACCGGCGCGCCGGTGCGCGCGTAGTAGAGCAGCTTGGCGCCGACGAGGCCGCCGCTGGCCGGCAGAGTATCCACCTGTTCCTTGACACCGCTCGCGCCGGTATAGGCCGCCGCCAGCAGCGCCAGCTCGGCGGTCACCGCCACTTTATTGGTGAGCAACGCGACCGGAATGGTGAGGCCGCCGGTGTTTCTTTTCTTCTTCGCACCTTTTTTGGGGCCGGTCATGATGGCTCCGCTGTCATCCTCTTCAGGTGCCACGGAATTCAAGGTTGTGCGCTTTTCGGCCTCAAGATAATCGCCGAGTGCGGCACAAGCCAGGCTGGCCGCCGCCAGCTGCTGGCTGATCGGCGCCGGCCGGTTCATCAGCGCCTCCACCAACGCAGGCACCTCGGCATAGTAGGTCAGCAGGTGGGCGGTCGGGAAAAACATCCCCTTGCGTGCCGCGAAACTTTCCACCTGCGACAGCATCGCCGGCGAAGTCACTTCGCCCTCGGCGAGCAGGCGGGCGAGTGCGCACTTGGCATCGACGGCAGAGGGTGAGGTTATGCTCAGTTCGACGGCTCTCTTGCCGGCCCCGCCGCCTTTCTGTCCGGCGCCCTTCTGGGCCCACGCCGGCGGTGCCGCCAGCAGCAGCGCCGTCACGAACAGCAGACAGATCAGCTTTCGCATAGGTTGGTTTATAGCTTCCACGCCCGCGGACTGTCACGCCGGCATTTCCGCCGTTCCGCTGTCCAATGCTTGGAAAAGTTTGCGCCTCACGGCTTGCCGGCGCGCGCAGGGTCGAGTTCCTGGCGCGTGGCGATGGGCACGTAGCCGATCTCGAATCCCTTGGGCGGGGTGACGAGTTGGGCCGGGTCGAGGTCGGCAAGCTTGCCGACCGTGGGCGGCGCGAGGTACTCGCGCTCTTTGGTCCAGGCACGGTGCAGCTTCTCCACCTTGGCCTGCATCTGCTCGCGCTCGTCCTTTGTCAGGTCGGCATTCAACAGCGCCGGCTGGTCGGCGAAGCGATACCAGGAATAGGTCACCACGCTGCCGTCGCCGAGCTGCGCCTTGAACGGGCCGGCGACCGGGCCGGGTTTCTTGAACGAGCTCGCAGGCGCTTCCGGCGTGTCGTAGGGCGCCTGCGCTTTTTCCTTGGGCCGGTCGAAGCGCACCTTGTCCAGGCCCGAGTTCGCCGGCACTTCGGAGGCTTTCGCCACGACCCACTTGGTTTTCTTGCCGTCATGCTGGAGCTGGAAATATTCCGGCAGCACCACGCGCGCGCCGTTCGGCCCGGTGACCTTCTTCACGAGTTGTTCGTTCCACTTGTAACCGTAGGTCGTGGGATCCGGCGCAATCGGCGTCGCGAACGAATTCCAAGCCATCGCCGTCTTCTGTTCCTTCGGCGTTTTCTCCGCGTAGATTTTCCACGTCGAGCCGCCGTTGGCGCGGAACGTCTGCACGTAGGCGCCGGCGGGCTTGATCGCGCCGCTGACCGCCGGGCCGCCCTCGAACCATTGCTTCACATCGTCCCAGAGCGCCTGTTTGTTGTAGGACGTCAGGCGGTGCAGGACGACCGTGTTGCCATCCGGTCCCACGGGAAAGGAAGTTGGCGCGACGCGCGCAAAAGTACCGCCCTTCTCATCGGCAACGAGCGCTCCGGGCACATACTGGGTCTCCATCTGGAACGGTTTGTTCGGCGCCGAGGGGCGCGAGTCGAGCAGCAGGCCGGCGTAGGCCGGATTCACCTCGGCGGAGTGCGACCAGAAATAGGGCGTGAAGAAACACACCGGGCCTTTGAAGTTTCTGGTGCTGAGGAACAACGTCCAGCAGTTGTCGCCGGTCGGCACATTTTTCCCGCCGGTGGTCGTCTTGGCTGCCGTCAGCGGCAGCGGCAGGTAGCCGTAGCCGAACAGCTCGCCGCAGGTGCCCTGCCTGAGGTTCAAGCCATCGATCGGGAAGAGCAGCCACGGGCTCAGCTGCGCCACGCCGTAGAGACCTTGCGGCTTGTCCCACGTCCCGCGGCCGTGCGCGGGACCGTTGGCGATCTCTTTGAAGTTCACCGCGACGCCGCCCATGATGAACTTCGGCGTCTCGGTCGGAAACCGCGTGTCGCGCCACCAGCCCAGCCCGCCCTCGATGTCGGAGTAAAGATCGGCCGGCGGCTTGCCTGCATACTGCGCATGCATCCATGTGCCGAAGAGGCCCGTCTGGAAGCGATGCCCCGGATAGTGCTGCAGCAGCGGCCAGGCCGCAGCATAGAGCGAGAACCCGGCGTTGTAGGTATCGGGCACTTTCTCCGACGCAACCAGCAGGTAGCCCGCCATTTCGGCCTTCTGGATTTCTGCGGCAGAGACCGCATCCGAAAAAGCGAGCAGCAGGGCGGCGAGAGCTGTGAGCGCGTGTTTCATAGACGTTGCTCCGTTTCCGGCGGCGACTCTACGCATCTGCCCGCCGCGACGCCAGCCCTTCCGCACCTGCGCCTCCCGTTCTGAGCTTGTCTGTCCCTGCGGTCCTCCATGTCGATACCTCGGTATCCGAGGTATCGGCGTCAAGCCGCTTTCATGGGGCTTGGCCACGCTCTGCGGAAGCACTGCGCTGTGAGCGCGCCGCCGTAATGGCCGTTGTGATCCCGGCCGGAGTAGCGCCATGGACGACCACATCGTATTTCGTTTCCGCCAGCGCCGCTCCCGCCAGCAGTAGCGCGGCGAGGATGATGATGCGCTTCATGTTCTTCTTTTCGTCTTTTCAGATCCGTCAGTTCCAAGCATTGGAAAAAGTCGCCGCGGAGTTTTCCAATCCTTGGAACGTCCGGCAAGCCGCGGCCCGCGTGCAGCGCGGCCAGTGGCGCCAGCAGCAGGACGCTGAGGGAATCATGGGCTATTTTCATGATAATCAAGGATTAGCCGGTAAAACAGGTCCACTCTTAAGGAACGGTTCTTTCTCATTCCAAAATACTTCGACGTTGGATATCCACCAAGTTTTACCTTGGTCCGGATTGCCTTGGAAAAAGAGAAAGCTGCGGTCGCCGTCGTCAAAGATGCCCGGATGGCCGGATTCGCTGGAATTCCACTCGCCGGGCTTTCCGTTGCGCAAGAATGGTCTCTCAAACAACCGCGTCCACTTCACGCCGTCCTTGCTGGTGGCGACGCCGATTTGCTGTGGCGTGTTGTCATAGGATCCGGCGTAGAACATATAGAGTTGCCCATTGCGGCGGATGAGCGAGGCAGCCTCGATACACTCGCCTTCCCATGGTAATTCAGGCTTCAGGACCGGCCCGTCCTTGGAAAGGTGCGTCCACTCGTTACGGTTGAACGTGGTATTTGCCGGCGCAACGGCCACGCCCTGCATCTGGATTTTGTAGCCGGGATCGCGCGTGGCGTAATACATCAGATACCGGTTCTCGTGAAAGAACACCTCGGCGTCAATCGCCCGACCGCAATTCCACGCTCCATCCGGACGGAAGATGGGGTTGGTTGGATTGCGTTGGAAGTTGGTGATGCCGTCGTCTGAAACCGCGTGGCAGATGGCGTCGTTCGTGCCGTTGCCGTAGGTCTGATAGAAAAGGTGCACCTTGCCGTCCTTGATGAGCGCGCACGGCGCGCTGATGCCGTTCTTCTCGTAGGGTTCCTGAACGCGGATCACGCCCACGTTCTGCCAATGAATCAGATCACGGCTCTCGGTGATCTCGATTTCGCGCGCTTCGCTGCCCGACACCGGCAGAATCGAGGAATACATCAGGTACCGGCTGCCGAGGCGGAGCACGAAAGGATTCTTCGACCACGGCTTGCCGCGCCGCGTGGTGTCGGCATACATCATTTTGTCCTGCGTGGCGGACGCCTGCTGCACCCGGCGCGGAAACTCGACCGTGGCCTCCTTGCCTTTGGGCAGAGCGAGGACCTTGCTGGCTTGTCCGGCAAAGCGCACTTCCACCGCTTGCGAAATCTCCGAGCGCAAGACCGCCTTGACGCTGGCCTGGTCCCACGCGAGTTCCCGCACCTCCACCTGGCCGCGAGCGCGAACGCCTTCGATCCTTCCCGCCGGCCAGTCTTTGGGCGTCGCTGGGAGCAATTCGATCCAGCCCGGCTGCGAATCCACGAGCATCCGGATTAGGAGCGCGGGCAGGCCGCCGCAGAGGTCGGCGTTAAAGTATTGGTCCGGGTTGTGAGTCGTCATGAAGTTGGGCCGCCAATAGTGGTGCGAGAGCCATTCCACGATTTCGCCGCAAGCGTCCGCCTTGCGCAGGCTCGCGGCAGCCAAGCCTTGCTGCACGATGCCAAACGCCATTTCACCCGGCGGACGGCCGCTCGGACCGTTGCCACCGGGAGCGAATTCCGCGCGCCGCACATCGAGCCGGTTTTCCAGCGTGACGTCGAAGGCCTTGCGCAACGGCGGGTTCGTGGCGATGGCATCAGGCAACCCGGCGAACAATTCGTAGAGATGCGAGGCATGGCGATGGGCGTTGTTGTCCTCCAGCAACGGCGTGCTCCACTCCTTCACTGCGCCGTCCTTGCCGATCTGATAGCCCGGCAGTTGCGCCAGTAGCACGCGCCAGCGTTGGATGTCGGCCGCCCCGACGCCGAGGGTCTGACTGGCGGCGATGCAGTTGCGGAGCAGTTCCCGGGCGACGCCAAGGTCCATTGCGGCATTGATGCACGCCTGCGAATCGCTGTTGCCCGGATGATTCTCGGGCGAATAGCTCGGGCTGAACATTAACTTGCCGTCCGGTCCCGCGACGAGGAAGTCCTCGTAGAACAAGGCCGCCTCTTTCATGAACGGCAGCGCGCGTTTCGCCAAGAACTCCCGGTCGCCGGTGTAGAGATAGTAATCGTAGTAGAACTGCGCCATCCAGCCTGCGCCCGCCGTCCAGAAGGTCATACACCAGTTGCCATCGAATGAGTTCTTCAAGCCATGATTGCTGGCGCGGGAGGGAACAAAGATTCCGCGGCAATCGTAGAACCGCTGCGCGTTCGTGCGGAACTCAGCCATGTGCGCTTCGAGGAAACCGAAGAACGGCAACAGGCACTCGGCCAGGTTGGCCGACAGGTTGGCAGCGATGGCGCTTTGCACATTGCCGTTCAGCGTGAAGTCGCCCGACCACGGCGGGCCATACGTGCCGCCCCAGATGCCCTGCAAGTTGGGAAAGAGTTCGCCACTGCTGGAAATCACCGCGTAGCGCGCGGCATCGAATTCCTTTCCCAGCAACGCACGGGGATACTTTTCAGCGCGCGACTTCGCCAGCAGCTCCTCCGAAGTAAGATTGCGATCCACGCCGCCGCCGAGATCGAGCCGGGCGCGTTTGAACATCTCGCCATGCACGTTCGCATGACGGGCGAGCAGCGCCGCAAAATCGGTTTGGACTTTCTCCAAGCCCGCCTTCAGCTCCGGAATCTGCGAGCGGGAGTAATCGTAGAGCAGTTCGATGCGGGTCAGCATCAGCACTTCATCCGCGCCGCGCACGATGACTTTGCCCCCTTCGGTCCTGGTCGTTCCGCCGCGTGTCACCACACGGGCCACACCTTCGTAGCCCTGCAAACTGCCCGGCCAACTCCGCTTGAACGCGCCGCGAAATGTCATCCAGCCATGCTCGGCGGCGGGGATGGTTTCCTTGACCCCTTCCTTGAACGCCTGTTCCGCTTTCCATCCGCCCTGACCTTTCGGCGCGCGCGGTGTGAGTTGCAGATCGCAATCCACCGAGCCGGCTTTCGGGCCTTTGATCGCCAGCACAATCACATCGTCGGGACGCGATACGAACAGTTGCCGTTGAAACCCACCGCGTGCGTCACTCCAGTTCACGGCTGCGATGCCGGTCGCAAAATCTACTGAACGTGAATACCCGGTGACTGGGCTGTTCGTGGCCATCGTCACCCGCACATCAAAGGCTGGCACGAACGGATCGGTCCACCGCTTGGCGCCGTAGCCTTCCTTCCTGGAAAGCTCCACCACGAAATCCGCGGCGCGCTGATACTCGCCATCGGCCAGCATCTGGCGGATTTCCTTGAGATGGCTGGCGGTGTCCACCGGCGGTAGCGGCTCACACAAAGGCATGAACAGGCGGGCGTGGTTCAGCACGATGGTTTCGTCGAGCGTCTGGCCGAACACCAGCGCGCCATACTTGCCATTACCACTGGTGAGGGCGTGCTCCCAATTGGTCGCGGGCTGCGAACTGACAAAGCCGCGCACAGGGCCTGCCGGCGAAGCGGCAAGTATAGGCGCGGCCGGCGGCACGAGCAGCAGGGCGGTGAGGAGTATTAAAGTTCGTTTCATGGTCTTCTTTTCGCTGGCGCTACCGCTTTCAGGTTCTCTCCGGTGACCTTGAGGCCGTAGGCGAAGTGACACGGTTTGGCCGTCGACAATTTCACGACGAGGCCGTCGATGGTCTGCTGCCAATCCAATTTTTCTCGGCAACCGAGCAGCGTGACGTTGGTGACTTTGCCCGCACCCGTGGCGAGCGCATGGATGGTGGCGGTTCCGTTCTCCGGCCAGGCCATGAGCCAGGCATAGACCGCGCCGTTCTTGGAGGCCTGCCCTGAGCTGCGTCGAAGGGTGAAGCGTATGTCTGCGCCGGTGTACGGCGTCTGCGCGTGCTCGGCGTCGAGGTTGCCGCGCTTCATGACCACACGGCCTTCGCCCCAGACATCCCATGCGCTGGAATCGTGGATGCCTTCCGCATTCACGTCCATCCAGTCGCCCATGTCGCTAAGCGTTTGCAGCCCGCCGGGGTCGAGCTCGCCGGAGGGCGTCAGCGGGATGTTGATCGCGTAGTTGCCGTCGCGCGCGACGGCTTCCAGCATCTGGTGAATCACCATGCCGCTCTCGTAGAACGTGCCCTTGCAATAGAACCACTCGCCGAGCCCGACTTCCGTCTGCCACGGCTGGTCGCGTTTGATTTCATCGGGGAAACGCGACTCGAAATTCACGGCGACGGCGCGCGTGTCGTCGCTGCCCTTGGTGAACGCCATCGCTTCCAGCTTCCCGCCGTGCTTCTGCATGTTCGAGTTGTAGAGGTGCGCGATGACGCGCGGCGTGGCATCGGCGCGCAAGCCGCGGCCCGTGCGATAACCGCAGAACGGATAGCTGCCGCCGCCATCGAAGTAGATGAAGTCCGGCGAGAGCTGGTCAATCGCATCCACCACGCGCCGCGTCCACTTCGTGGCGAACCAGCGCGCGAACTCGATATGCTTTTTCAGGTTGCCGTTCGGGATACCGTGCGAGAGCGCGTCGCGCATGCGGAACTCGACCGGATCGCCGGAGAAATTCGCCGGATATTCGACGTCGTCCTTGAGATCGATGCCATAGAGATCCTTCAGATCGAGGCCGAGTTTTTTCCACCAGGTTTCCTTGCCGTCGTAGTTTTGCGCGCCGTCATACGGCACGCCTTTCAGCGGTCCGGCCACATCGCAAAGAAACGCCGGCTGGAACCACCACAGCGCATAGTCGCCGTGGAATGCGATGCCGAAACGGAGGCCTTGTTTGTCCGCCGCTTTTTTCCAGCCACCGAGGATGTCGCGCTGCGGGCCGAGCTTCACCGCATTCCACGGCTGATATTTCGAGTCCCATAGATCGAAGTTGTCGTGGTGCATCCCCTGCCCGATCACGTAGCGCGCGCCGGCGCGCTTATAGAGCGCCATCAATTTGTCCGGGTCCCATTTCTCCGCCTTCCAGTGCAACAGCGCATCCTTGTAGCCGGACTCGCTCGGATGCCCGAAGCGCGCGACGTGATTGGAGTACACGCGGGCGTAGGCATTCCAGAACCGGCCCGTGGGCATGTAGATCCACTTCGCATACCAGTCGCCATCCTCGCCGACGCATTGCGGCCCCCAATGCAGCCACACACCGATCTTCGCCTGCCGCCACCACGAGGGGCACGTGAACTGATCGCCCAGCGACTTCCAATTCGGCTCGCACGGACCCGCCGCAATCGGCACGGCCATCGGCTCCATCGGCAACTTCGCGTAGTCGCTCCTGTCGTCCGCGCGCAACGCAGCCAGCGGCACCAGCAGCAGGGCGGTGAGGGTGAGGCAGAAGCTTTTGTTCATGTTTGTGTTCCTCGGTTGCGCGGATGCTGTTTCATTTCAGTAGGTCGACCCCAGTGACTTGGATACCATCAGCACGTCATCCACTTTTCTTGCGGTTCGATTTTTCGAGCAGCTCCTGCAGCCAGGTGCGCGCCTTCACGGTGCTGGGCGAATCTTCCAGATACTCCACATCCACGTGCACCGGTCCATAGTTCGGATGCTGGTTGATGAAAGGGCGACCTCGGAGCCGCGCGCCGCGTTCGTCCCAGCCGACGGCGCACTTATTCCAACCTGGGTCACCGCGCCACTTCTTCGCGGAGGGAATCGCCGGATCTGCCCCGATGAAGCCGCGCCAAATGGATGCTATCCGGTCATCGCGCAGCGCGAGGTAATTCATGGCCAGTTCACCGCGCGAGAAGCCGGTATAGAACACCAGGTTCGTGTCACCCCCGTAATTTTCACTGACGAACTTCAATGCCTGCAGACAGTAGTCCTCGGTCTTTTCGATGCTGCCCCAGCCGTTGGGTTCTTCCTGCCGTCCGTCAGCGGAGATGAACGGCAGGTTCAACAGGATGAAAGTCTCACCGCGTGACAAGCCGTAGGCCAGGTTGCCTTGCTCCGTGAAGCCGGTCGAGTGACACCACTTGTCGTAAAAGACATTGCCGGTGTATTCGACGATAATGGGAAACTTCGCGCCGCGTTTCCACTCCTTGGGCAGCGCAAGCACGTGCTCGATGGTTGTCTGCTCCCAGCCCGGCAGCTTTTGATACACCCGTTTCCCCGCCGCCGGCGCACCCCGCTCGATGTCCGGCACGAGAACACGCTTGAACTGAGCACACGCTTCTTTTGGCGCGACACCGGTGACCGTAATGCCATGAACGAGCGCTGCGGGCACTGTGCTCGGATCGCCTAGGACCAGCTTCAGCCACCGGACAGAAGCGGGATCGATTGCGGCGGTATAAAACCGCCCGGACGCATCCGGCTTCGGGTAGCACGCATGCAAAGCGATCTTGAAGGTGCGGCGCTCCTTGGGGACGAGCACTTCAATACCGGTTGGCTTTGGCTTACCAGACGTTGGAACTTGAAGCATTTCCGAGCGCGTGCTCCACGTGCTCGCGCCACCCCAACCATTGCCCGCCAGCACCCAGAAACTGAACCGCAGCGGCTTGTCACCCGTATTCTCAAGATCGATCTCAACAAAGCCCCGCTTGGACAAGTCGCGCATGGCGGCGGGGACATCGAACTGCACCGTTGCTTGAGCCCGCTGATCA
This sequence comes from uncultured Lentisphaerota bacterium, assembly GCA_903912445.1. Taxonomy (GTDB): domain Bacteria; phylum Verrucomicrobiota; class Kiritimatiellia; order CAIQIC01; family CAIQIC01; genus DP16D-bin41. Next base: position 1,883 of record CAIWHP010000263.1, on the reverse strand, counting down.
TCGCCGCGCACGGATAAGGCGTTCCCCTTGGCTGCGACGGTGGCGTGCGTGATGGAGAGCTTGCGCGTATCCAGTTTGGAAAGGTCAACGAGCGGTATCGCATTTTCAGCGCAAGCGACAACACCGGCAGTGCTGATGCACAGAAGGGCCACTCGGAGGGATACAGCAAACACGAACCGATGGATTGTTTTGAGGTTCATATTTATCTCTGATGATTGCTTGGGGAAGAGTGGCTCATCATTGCGGATTCTCCGCATTCGTTGGTTTCGAACTGGGCTTGTAATTATTCAAAGTTTTCCGGAAGACCTCCGCCTGCTTTGTAATAATGTCCGGTAAAGGAGCATTGTCGGTGCGGAAGGGTTCGGCCGGAAGGCCGGCCCGGTTGCAGAGATTGGCGAGCGCAAAATTTTTCCAGGCATAACGCACGGCGATCGGTTGCTTCACCTGCGGGCTGCGGACGACCACGGTATCGCCTTTAATGACTGCCTTTGCCTCCACAAACGCTCCATCGGAGCCTGCCACTTGAAACCCAAGCAATTCTCCCGCCGGAGCGCGGAACGCCTCGGGATCTATCCCCGGTTCAAGCTTCGGTTTTCGATTCATCACCACTTCCCGTGCCTCAAGCCCCTCCGCGTGAAGAAAGTGAATTGTGCCCTGCCCGTTCGCAAACTCCGCACTCTTGAAGCGCGGCCCTTCTGCGGCCACCGATTTCCCGTCGCCGTGGAGGGCAACCTTCGCCAATCTCTCTCCAACTTCTCTTTTTTGCTTCGGATGGATGTCTCCGAACTCTCCTAAATCGAGTGCCACAGCCATGCCGGTATTTGGCAACCTGCGGCATTTATCCTGCGCCTCGCGCACCCAGGCCCAAGCTTCTCCGGACTTGTCGCTTGAGAACTGGAATGATGCCAGTTGCACCCAATAAAAAGGAATGTCACCCAGACCCCACTGCTCGCGCCAGCGCACGATCAATTTGGAAAATAGCGACTGATACGGCTCCGGGTCGTGCCCGCCGGACTCCCCCTGATACCAGATGATCCCCTTGATGGGAAATTTCTGAAGCGGCGCAATCATGCCATTGTAAAAAACCGAAGGATTCTTGGGATTCGTCAAAACATCCAGGCGTTTGGAGTCCGGCAACACCTCGTGCAGCGCCTTGTCATCGAGCCAAGCCTCCACGGAGGTCGCCCCCTGTGCCGAGTGAATGAACCCGATTGTCACACCCAGTTCCCGCTGCACGGCATTGGCGAAATAGTATCCCACAGCGCTTATCTCCCCGGAACTTGCCGGGTCGGCCACGCGCCAACCATCGGTAATCTGCGTCTTCACCCGCTGGATCTCACGCTGCGGAGTTTCAGCGGGAGCCACCTTCGCCTTGAAAACCCGTACCGAGGGATTCCCAAAGCTCTGCAGAGCCCTCGCGTATTCCGGCATTCCTTTCAAGGCCATGCCCATGTTAGACTGACCGGAACCGACCCACACATCGCCGATCATCACGTCTGACAAAGTGAGCTTTTGCGGACCTGCGACCTCGATCGTATGGGGACCGCCCGCGGTCATGGCCGGCAATTGCACCTCCCAAATTCCATCACGAACGGTGCTCCGGCCTTCCTGACCGGCCAGTTTGACCACCACCTCAGAGTTGTTAGCGCCCGTGCCAAAGACACGGATCGGCTGATTCCGCTGAAGAACCATGTGGTCCGAGAACAAGCTGTTAATGGAAATATCCCCCGCCCGGAGGTGTCCACCGAAAGCAGCAACCCCAAAAAGCAGAGAATAGACAGCGCGCTGGATGTGGTTTTTCATTTTGTATTTCTTCATTTTAAGGCCGGTTTAGAAGGCAAAACCGAAACGGCTGGCACCGTATATTCCGGTGATTGTTCCTT